>NZ_CAUVXP010000004.1:0-95517 GCF_963555955.1 Protofrankia sp. Cas3 | reverse complement strand
GCCGCGGCAGGCGTCGGCGAGCCCGTGCAGACTGCGCGCTTCGCCATAAATATGACCAAAAGCGGTGAAGATCTCAAGACTGCGGGTGAACCGTTCGGCGGCGAGGTCGAGGTGATCGCGTGCCGCGCCGTTCGCGTTGATCGCGGGCTGGCTGTCCGGGTCGGTGCCAGGGGCGCCCAGACGCCAGGACGCCTCCTCGAAGGCGAGGACGATGTCCCGGTCGCCGAGACTGCACAACATGGTGGCTTCAGCGAGCGGGTCGCCCGCCCGGCGGGCCGCCGTCAGGCCCTGGCTGTGTGTCTGATCCCAGTCGTCCCAATGGCCGTTGAATTCGTAGAACTGGGTGGCCGCTGCGGCCAGCCGCCACGTCATCTCGTCGAGCTTCAGCGTGGCCGCCTGCTCGATCAGGAGATGAAGGTTGACGCGTTCGATACCGAACCAGACCAGTGGCCCCGCGAGCAGGGCGGAGACGGTGTCGATCTCGTCTGCCGGCGCACCGGGCGCAACCGGGTTGTCGGTCGTGCGCGGCCCACCGGGTGAGAAGGCCGCGGTGGCGCGGTCGACGACGGTCAGGTACGCCGAGAGCAGCCTGGTCAGGGAGGTGCGCAGATCGTCATGGGCGGTGTTCACCGGCTCTGGGCCGACCGGCTCTGGGCCGACCGGCTCTGTGGCGGCCCCAGCGGTGTCGTCATGCTCCGCCGGGCTGCCGGCAGTGCGATCCGCCGGGCTGCCGGCAGTGCGAGGAGAAGCCTCATCGCGTTGCCGCTGGCCGGTCTGGCGTTCCCGCGCGAATACCCGCATCAGGTCGTGGAAACGGTATCGGGTCTGCCCGGTCTGGTCGGGACCACGTCGTTCCAGGAGCTGGGCGTCGGCGAGGCGGTCAAGGACGTCCTCGGCCTCGTCGCCGCCGATGCCGAGCAGGGCCGCCGCGGCCCAGGGCGCGAAGTCGACGACGTTGGGGAGGGCGAGCAGTCGGAAGGCCTGGCGTTCGTCCTCCGGCCGACCATCGTAGCTCAGTGCGAAGCTGGCTCGGACCTCGAGGTCACCCAGTTCCAGCCAGGACAACCGGTCACGTTCACTGGTGAGTCGGCCGGCGACGCGGGCCAGGCGCCAGTGTGGGTGAGCGGCAATCTTGCGGCCGGCGATCTTGAGTGCCATCGGCAAATAGCCACAGAGCCCGGCGATGTCGCGGACGGCCTCGGGTTCGGCCTCGACCCGCTGGTCACCGGTGAGTTTCGCCAGCAGCGCGACGGCTTCGGTGGGGTGCAGGACGTCGATTGTCCGGTGATAGGCGTCCAGGCTGTGCAGCCGGGAGCGGCTGGTGACGATGACCGCGCAACCGGGAGTGGTGGGCAGTAACCGCCGGATCTGAGCCTCGTTGGCGGCATTGTCCAGGACGATTATCATGCGTTGATTGGCGAGAAGGCCGTGGTACATCTCCACAAGATCGTCTGGGTCGGTGGGCACCGCCGTTCTGGTCACTCCAAGTGCCTGGACGAGCCGGGTCAGTACCCGGGTCGGCTCCAATGGAGACTGCATGTTGCCCCGCAGGTCGAAGAACAGGCTCGTGTCGGGGAAGTGCTCGCGAACCTGGTGGGCCAGGTGGACTGCCAGCGCGGTCTTACCTGCTCCGGGCTTGCCGGCGATCGCTACGACGACGGTGCTTTTGGCCAGGGCGTCCGGGTCGGTCAGCGCGGTGAGGATCCTGGTCCGGATGCTGTCGCGGCCGGTGAAGTCCTCGACATCCGGCGGAAGCTGGTAGACCCCGAGGCTCGGTGGCGTCGGTCTCGTCGGGCGTTCCAGCGCGCGTGGCGGCGTCCAGTCCAAGCTGGCCGATCCCCGCAGGAGGTCCTCCTGCAGACGGCGTAGCGGAGTTGCGTCCAGACCGTGGGAATGCAGGGCCTCGAGCCCTTCGCGGCATGCCTGCGTGGCATCGTCGGACCGGTCGGCCCGGTACAGGGCGATGATGAGATCTCTGCGCAGTCCGTCGTCGCGCGGGTACTGGGTGACCAGTGCCCGAAGGTCGCCGATGATCTCCCGGTGGCGACCGAGCGAGAGGTCCGCGGAGATCCGCGTCCGCAGGACGTCGCGGTGCAGTTCATCAAGGCGCTGGATATGGGCGGTGGCAAAGGAGTACTCGGCGACGTCGGCGAGTGGCTGACCGCGCCACAGGCCCTGGGCTGCCTGTAACGGGGCGATCGCGGCGACCGGATCCCCGTCCTCGACGGCGCGGCGACCCTGATCGAGTAGGGCGTGAGCCTGGGTGGCGTCGACCTGTTCGGGACTGACCCGAAGCGCGTATCCCGGGCCGTTGCGGACGAGGAGGCGGTTGCGTTCGGTCGGGTCGAGTCGGCGGCGCAGCTCGCTGATGTGTGTCCGTAAGGTCGCCGACGCCCCGTCCGGGGGAGCGCCGTCCCAGACCGTATCGATCAGCTGACGGGTTGTGACGATCTGACCGATGTTCAACAGCAGGACCGTGAGTAGCACTTTCCGCTGTTTTCCGCCAAGAACGATCCCATTGCCGTCACGGGTGACCTCGGTGGGCCCCAGGATTGCGAAATGCAGGTTCTCTTCGTTCGGCATGTGACCTTCTCGCGCTGATCCCGTCCGGCTACGGTATCTGGCGATACCCGCTTGCGGGTCCGCGCTTCTTCGGGCTGCCGGCGACACGGCCATGTCGCCGGCGACTTTGGCGAGGGCGACGATCGTGCTGCCTTTGGCCTACTGGTACAGCGTGCGTCGTGTGCGCCACTGTGGCAACCACTTCGCGTCCCTGGGTCGAGTCGGGTGGACGACTGCTACCGTGCAAAGTATCGCGGGTTCTTTCGCTTTCGGCTCGTGTGGGTCCTGCCGCCGATTCCACATTACCATCAACGGAGCGTCAATTTTCGCTGTGAGCGTGTGTGTACGACTGGTTGATGGCTGCCTGCTTCGCTTGTTCCATACAGGCCTGTTCGTACGGGGCCGAAGGAACAACAGGAAGGTGTGCCGATCATCATGGACACATCGACGAAGGGGATGCTACAGCCGGGACTTCTGCATGAGGTGGCCCTGGATGTCGTCGACGGTAGGCTGGGCTGGGTCATGCTCGTCGCGGATGACAGCCGCGTTGCCGCGATTCTCGCGGACTGGGATGACCGCCGCCGGGTTGAGTTGATGGTTGCCGGTCGGCCACTGGCGCTGGAAGCCGATCTTGATGGCCCGGGGATACGGGTGTTCGATCCCGTGACGTGTATTCCGCTGGCTGCCTTTCGGCCGGCGCGGCGCGGTGGCGGCGGCATGGTCGAACTTCCTGGTACCCGCGCGGTGCGTTGGGTCGTTCCCCGTGGGTCCGTCTTTGAATGCGGCTTTCTGAGCAGATACGGCGGCGGTCTCATCCGGTTCGCGCGCGACTGCACGGCGCTGGTGCTCGTGGACGACGATCGTCGTCGGCGCGGGGGTATCCACGATCCGTTGGTTCTGCTGACCCTGGGTTGGTTTCTGCTGCTGAAGGACCAGTGGCGGCGTGATCGTGGTTCTTCCGCGCCGCCGGCGGCCCGGATTACTGAGGTCCGGGTATGCGAAGCACCGCCCGGTCCGCGCTCTGACAGCGGTCGGCCTGTCGTGCCGCGTACGGAACGACCCCTTCATCGGCCCGAAGGACCGCGATCGGGAGCGCGTTCGTAGCCGCTTCGGGTGGGGGGCGTCGCCCTGCGCCCTGGGTGGTCCGCTGCGGCCGACGATGTTGACGGATCTGGCTCGGGTGAGGTTTACTTCTTCCAGTGCTCGAACATGCGTTCGACACATGGAAGGGGTGGTCATGAGCCGGCGGACTGTTGACCAACGCGCTACATTTTCCGTGTCTGCTCTGACGCGGGAGCGTCCTGACGTTCGAACGGCGCTCCCGGCCGCGGGGCTGCCCCGCCGTTCCCGCGACGAGCTGCTCTTGGCCGCGCGTCACGGCCTTGACGAGGCAAGCCTGGCCCAGCTTCCCGGGGAGCGGTACGCCCTGGCCCATCTGGCGGCGCTGCGTGCTGCCGCGGCTGTCCTCGCCGATCGGGCTCAGGCCCGTCCCGGTCATCGTGGTCGGCCGGCGAGTGCCTGGCGGCTGCTTGCGATGGTGGCACCTGAACTGACGGAGTGGGCGCAGTTCTTCGCATCCGGTGCCGCCAGGCGGGCGGCGGCGCAGGCGGGTCTGCCGGTGGTCGATACCCGCGATGCCGATGACCTGGTCCGCCAGGTTGAAACCTTTCTCACGGTGGTGGAAACAACGTTGGGCCTGCCGTCACAGCCTGCGCTGCCGGCCATGCTTGTCGGGTCAGCCAGACTGGCCCGAGGCTGAAGGCCGCTTTGACCAAGACGGCTACCCTGGCCGATCTCCAGAAGATCGTGAATGCCGACGCCCCACATACGCGTCGGGTTGGGGCGACCGGCTACCGGCTGCTGCCGGTAGCGCCCGCACTCGCGTCGATGCTGCCAGCGGCTGGGCTTCGACGTGGGTCGACAGTCGCGGTGAGTGGATCAACATCTTTTCTTCTGGCAGTGCTCGGCGTGCCCTCACAGGCCGGGGTGTGGTGCGCGATGGTGGGCTTTGCCTCGCTCGGTGTGGTGGCGGCGGCCGATGCCGGGATCGTGCTGGACCGTTTTGTTCTTGTGCCGGAGCCGG
This sequence comes from Protofrankia sp. Cas3, assembly GCF_963555955.1. Taxonomy (NCBI): domain Bacteria; kingdom Bacillati; phylum Actinomycetota; class Actinomycetes; order Frankiales; family Frankiaceae; genus Protofrankia; species Protofrankia sp. Cas3. Next base: position 90,872 of record NZ_CAUVXP010000004.1, on the reverse strand, counting down.
GCCAGCGGTGGCAGGCGGTGACGGCTAACCAGGTTCTGGCCTGTACACAGGCGGCCCGGTCGTTCGGGGTGCGCCCGGGTCTGCGTCGCCGGGAGGCCCAGGGCCGGTGTCCGAGCCTGGTGGTTCTGCCTGACGACCCCGGCAGGGATGCCCGTGTGTTTGAGCCGGTCATCGCCGCGGTCGAGTCCGTGGTACCCGGGGTTGAGGTGGTCCGTCCGGGCGAGTGTGTGGTCGCATCCGGCGGGGCCACGCGTTACTTCGGTGGAGACGCGGCCGTGGCCCGTGCCGTGCATGGCGCGGTGTCCGGGGCTGGTGGCCTCGCATGCGGGGTAGGTGTCGCGGACGGGCCGTTCGTCGCCGTGCTCGCCGCTCATCGGAATGTGATTGTCAAACCGGACGCAAGCCGGGATTTTCTCGCTTCGTTGCCCGTCGAGACGCTCAGGCGCCCAGAACTCGCGGACCTCCTGCGTCGGCTGGGTCTGCCGACCAGTTGCGGCGGGCGATGGGGTCGAAAAGAGCGTCGGAACGCATCGAACGCCTCCGGGCCAGGATGTATGAAGGCATGGCTGCGAACGGTGTTACCGGCCGGACCGCGGAGGATATCTACGACAAGATCGCCGCATTTGCCGACTTCGGATTCCCGGAAAGCCATTCGGTAAGTTTCGCCTTCCTCGTCTACGCCAGTTCATGGGTGAAGCTCTACTATCCTGCGGCCTTCTGCGCGGCGCTGTTGAACGCGCAGCCGATGGGGTTCTACTCGCCGCAGAGCCTGGTCGCGGACGCCTGTCGCCATGGGGTCGTGATCCACGGTCCCGACGTCAACCTGTCGCTGGCCCGGGCTACGCCGGAAGGAACGTCCGCTCAGGGTGGGGCGGTGAGTGCCCGCGACAGCGGCGGTCCTGTAGGCGACCTGCGGCTGGTCGTGGACCAGCCGGCGGTTCGGCTGGGCCTTGCCGGGATCCGGCAGGTTCGGTCCACGACGGCCGAACGCATCGTCGCCGAGCGCCGCGCCGGAGGTCCGTTCGTCAGCATGTCCGACGTGGTTCGCCGGAGCGGGATCAGCGCCGCTCAGGTGGAGGCGTTGGCCACAGCCGGAGCGTTCGACTGCTTCGGGCTGGCTCGACGTGAGGCGCTGTGGGCCGCCGGGGCAGTTGCGCAGGCCCGTCCGGATCGGCTTGAGGGCACTGAGATCGGTACGGCTGTGGCGACGGTCGCACCCTTTTTGCCGGGTATGAACGGGCTTGAGCGGGCGATGGCCGATCTGTGGGCGACCGGGATCACGCCGGACAGCTATCCCACGCAGTTCATCCGTGATCGTCTGGACGCGCTGGGCGTCCTGTCCGCAGTGTTGGTGCGTGCGGCGGAGGCGGGCACCCGGGTTCTCGTCGCCGGTGTGGTGACACACAGACAACGACCGGAGACCGCTGGTGGCACGATATTTCTCAACCTGGAGGACGAGACCGGAATGGTGAACATCATCTGTTCCCATGGCGCCTGGGTGCGCTACCGCCGGGTGGCCAGGACCGCGCCGGCGCTGATGGTACGGGGACGGCTGGAGAAGGCCGAGGATGTGGTGAACGTCATCGCCGAGCGTTTGGATCGCTTGGCGCTGGCGATCCCCACGAACGATCCGGGGACTTCGGCCTCCGGCGATGCGAGAAGAACCACGATCGCATCGCCTTTGGGCTTTAGGTCGCGGGATTTCCGGTGACTCGCCGCGTCCCTCGTGCCGGTCGCTCGTGGCTGCCGACGACGGGGGCGTTGTGTGAGGTTCGCCGGCAGGTGACGACGGGAGGATGGCGGCCCGCGGCTACCCTGCCGCATGAGACGTCGGGAAGTCCCGAACGGGCATCGCCCAACCGGAGGTACGGCATGGTTGTCGGAAGTCGTCCAGTCAGCTGGGAAGATCTTCGCCAAGCCGTGGTCTGGCAGGGTCTGCGGGATGCGCTGGCTGTCATCACTCCGCCCGGGAACACCTCGCTCACGATCGTGGACGCCGGCGGCGGGAGCGGTGGGTTCGCGGTACCACTGGCCGAGCAGGGCCACCGGGTGACAGTGGTTGATCCGAGCCCTGACTCACTCGCGTCCCTCGACCGGCGGGCAGCTGAACGCGGGGTCACGCATCTGGTGACGGCACGTCAGGGTGATCTTTGTACTCTCCCGGGGATCGTCGGTGCAGCATCCTGCGACGTACTGCTGTGTCACACCGTGCTGGAAGTCGTGGATGAACCCGCCCGTGCCCTTGCGGCCGCAGCGTTGGTCCTGCGTCCGGGCGGGCTGCTCAGCATCGTCGCGGCCAACCGGGACGCGGTCGTGCTCGCCCGCGCGCTCGCGGGCAGGTTCGCGGAGGCGCAGTACGCGCTTGCCGATCCCGGCGGGCGGTGCGGAACATCCGACTCCGCGCACCGTTTCGATGCGCGTGCTCTCGCCGGCATGGTGCGCGGTGCCGGTGCCGATGTGATCGCGATCCACGGTGTACGGGTGTTCGCAGACCTGGTACCCGGAGCGTTGGTGGACGGCGACCCGTCCGCCGCCGAGCGGTTGCTGCGCCTGGAGATCGCCGCGTCGTCCCGTCGGCCGTTTCGCGATCTTGCCACTCAGTTGCACGTCCTCGCTCACCGCAACGCCGGCTGACAGCAGGCAGCTGAATGCGGTCACGGTGAGCACTGACGGACTGCCTGACGATGAGGGCAGCTGTGTCCTGCACGTCGACATGGACGCATTCTTCGCCTCGGTCGAGGTGCGGGCCGCACCACGCCTGCGGGGCTGTCCCGTGATCGTCGGTGGCGGCGCGCGGGGGGTGGTGCTGTCCGCAACTTATGAGGCCCGTCGCTACGGCGTGCGAAGCGCCATGCCCATGGCCCAGGCGCGTCGACTGTGCCCGGCGGCGGTGGTGGTGCCCGCCAACCACGACGCCTACCGTGCGGCGTCGACAGCGGTCATGGAGATCTTTCATGACGTCACGCCGATGGTCCAGCCGCTGTCCCTTGACGAGGCGTTTCTCGACGTCACGGGCGCTCGGCGGCATTTTGGACCGCCGGCTCGCGTGGCGGCGGCCATCCGGGCCAGGGTTGCCTCCGAGCAAGGGCTGACCTGTTCGGTCGGGGTGGCGCCGTCGATGTTCATCGCCAAGATTGCGTCCGCGCGGTGCAAGCCGGACGGGTTGCTGGTGGTTCCCGATCATGGCGTGCTTGCTTTCCTGCATCCACTGCCCACCACCGCGCTGTGGGGAGTCGGGGAACGTACCGAGGCAACCCTGCGGCGTCTGGGTCTGCGTACCATCGGTGACATCGCCGACACTCCGCTCGCCACCCTGCGGGCTGTGCTCGGCCGGGCTGTGGGAGCGCAGCTGTCCGCGCTCGCCCACGGCCGTGACGACCGGGTGGTCAGTCCACCCGCGGTCGATCGCAGCATCGGGGCCGAAGTGACCTTCCCGGTCGACACCGCGGATCGAGCCGGCATCGTCCGGGAGCTGTTGCGCCTGTCTGAGCGGATCGGCGCCCGGCTGCGGGGCCGCAGCTACGGAGCCCGCACTATCTCGCTCAAGGTCCGCTATGCTGACTTCAGCACCGTTACCCGGGCGCGGACGCTACCTGAAGCGACCGATGTCGCACAGACGATCTATCGCACTGCATGTGAGCTGTTCGACGGGCTTCGCGCTGAGGCCATTGCCGCTCGACCGGTCGCGGTACGTCTGGTCGGCGTGCGGGTTGAGAATCTCGTCGCGGCCGGGGACCTGACTCACCAGCTCGTGTTGGGTGAGCGCCGCTTCGGGCGACGGGATGCCGAGCATGCCGCTGACCGCGCGCGTAGCCGCTTCGGTGCGGACACGATCCGGCCGGCGTCGCTGATGACATCTCCCGGTGTCACCCGGGATGGGCTTCCCGGTGTCACACGGGATGGGCAGGGGGAGGACTGAGGGCAGGACGAACCGATCGGTCTGTCTCGGCATGGTTGGTTGCCTACCGCGCCCGCCCGCTCGTGCCTATTCTTGGGTGTCAGGTTCCGTCTGCCGGACCTGCCGGTCGTGGGAGGAGCGTCGATGCCGCTCTCGGAAAACGAGCAGCGCCTGCTGGATCAGATTGAGCGCGCGCTCGTCGAGGACGATCCGAAGTTCGCGAGCACGGTCCGCTCGACGAACCCCCGTACATACCTGCTACGCAGGGTTCGTCACAGCGTTCTCGTGTTCGTGCTCGGATTGGTCGTCCTGGTCGTCGGAGTCGTACTCAACCGGACGCCGCTGATCGTGGTCTTCGGTGTGCTCGGCTTCGGTCTGATGTTGTTCGCGGCGTCGCGGGGCGCTGCCGATCTTCGCCGGATCGGTGGTCGCGGTGGCGAGTCGGGCGGTCGTCATCCGTCGGTTTCACGGCGCCAGCCCCGTGCTTCGATCACTGCGCGCCTTGAGGAACGCTGGCGCCGTCGATGGGAGGACAGGGACGGCCAGTGACGGTCGATGACGGCCGATGACGGCCGGTGATGGTCAGGTTGACTGACGGCTGGGTCGTCTCCGTCGGGCGAATCGGCCGAATCCACCCAGCCCGCCGACCACCGAGCGTGGGGCGACCAGCGCACGCGCTCGGTCGCTGCGCGGGGCCGCCGTCCGCAGCAGCTGCCCGACCAGCTGCAGGTTACGTCCGATCCCTGCGTCGGACGTGCCGGACCGGGCCAGCGTGGGCGGTCCGTAGCAGGCCAGCTCCTCCGCCTCGGCGATCCGGAACAACGCAGCCCGTGCCGTCTCGGCGTCGGGTGCCGCGACCTCGGCGCTGGCGGCGATGTGGTCGGCCAGGCGCATTGCGACGGCCCGCGGCGACTCGTTCGAGCGCAGCGGCAATCCAAGATCGGCCGTAAGGTCCGTGAGTTCGGCCCAGACCGCGTGCACCCGGACATCCACGGCCGTTGACCCGTCGCGATCGGGGTGATCGCCTGTCATCGCGACGGCGACACGGCGGCGGCGGCGCGCGATCCGCACCATGGCCGGAAGCAGCAGCACCACGACGATGCCGGTCCCGAGCAGAGCCCGCGCACCCCACCGGATGATCGTAGATAGTGAAATGCGTACGGAATGTGTTTTCTCGGAAGCTTTTGGCTCCGCGATGGGTGCGCCATCCCGGCTGGCACCAGGATGCGGCCCCGTCGCCGGAGTCGGCGTGGCGGCGTTGCGCGACGGTGCGGCCGAGGAGTTCGCACCGGGCCCGGTCGCGTCGGGGGACAAAGCGTACGCCGGGGTGATGGTGCCGTCCGCACGAGGAGTGGGCTCGAAGGAAACCCATCCGATCGAGGCGAACCACGCTTCCGGCCAGGCGTGCGCATCCTTGTTGGTGATCAGATAGCTGCCGTCGGACTGTCGGGTCCCCGGGACGAAGCCGATCACAACCCGGGCCGGGATGCCGAGAGCTCGCAGCAGCACGGTCATCGCGGAGGCGAACTGCTCGCAGTAGCCACGTCTGCTCGTGAACAGGAACTCGGTCAGAGCCCCGTCCTGGGTCGTGGGAGCGCCGTTGAGGTCATAGATGAAGTTGGTGTCGTGCAGGTAGTTCTGGATCGCGACGGCCTGCTGGTAGCTGTTCGTGCGGGTCGCTGTTATGTCACGGGCGAGTTTCCCGACCCGCGGGTCGGTACTGGGCGGAATCTCCGTGTCAATCTTCAGATCTGCCGGGACCGTCCGCGGTGAGGCCGCGAGCTGGCTTGGAAGCGGGTCGGGGATGGACGCCTCCACCTGGAAGTGTGCGCCGGCGGTAGTGGCCCGGGTACTGAAGACCGTGCCGGTGTCGGCGGACAGTCGCCAGTCGTGGTCCGGAGCAAGACCGTCTATCCTGGTCGGGGTCCCAGGCAGGGGAAGGTAGCGTTCCGTCAGGACCGTCGACACGTTGATTGTTGCTGACACCGTTGTGGCGCGGGTGTTGCGGGCCACCGTGGGAAGGCCGTCGCTGATTTTCGCATCGCTGGTCGCGTGCAGCGAGCGGAGAGTGAACCGCTGCCCGTCGAACTGCTCCAGCGCGGTCAGCCGCAGGTACCGGGGAGTGGCCGTGCGCACCGACAGCAGGCTCGTGGGCTCGCTGGCATGCAGTTGCTGCGACATCGAGACGAATGGCGGCACCACGATCGCCGAACCCGGGCCGACCGTGTAGCGGGGAACACCCTGCTGGCGGGCCAATGGTCCCACCCCGTCGAAGGACGGCAACAGGGCCGGGACCGCCAGGGTGCACACCACCGCGCACAGGGCGATCCCGGCGGCAAGGCTGGCTGCGCTGTTCGGTAGTGACGGCCGCTCCGATCGGGTGATCGACTTTCCCCAGCGTTCGAGCGTCTGCCGCCTGTCCATCGCGAGCAGCAGCAGAAATCCTGCCGTGCCGAGCAGGAACGGCGCTACTCCGACACCGCGTGGCAGCACGGCGGCGGGCAGCATGAACAACGCCAGCAGCGGAAGTCCCGCGAGTGTCGGGCGTCGGATCGTCACCACCAGGAGATCGACGATCGTCGCGACGACGTAGACGCCGGTAACGGTGAGTATCACCAGGCCCGGTCGTTGCGGCACCGGTGCGGCAAGCCTGGCCACGTCGTCGCGACCGGCCGTGACCAGGGTGCGCAGCGCATCCACCGTCCGTCCCGTCGGGACCAGACCGGCGACGGCGGTATCGCGCGCATACAGCGCCGTAACCAGTATCACGAGCCCCAGCAGCCCGAGCACGAGCGCCACCGGGATGGCCAGCCGGAGCGCCCGCGCCAACGCGGCCGTGGCCACAGCTACCGCGGTGGCCACGATCACGGGACCGAACCACCACCAGAAGCCTTCGAACAACGGCGTGAGCGCGGATGCGCAGAGCAGCGACGCCAGGGCGCCACCGATGGCAGGGGAGAGTCGGGGCTGGGAAGTCACCGGGCCACTCCGGCCTGTGTGTTCGTGGACAGCGCATGGGTCGGTTCCACCGTCGGTCCCGGCGCCGGACCACCACCTGCGCCCGGGCCCACCTCAGGCCCACCGGTGGTTGACGCCGGTGTGCGCTGGTCGTCATGAACCATGCCGACCGGCACCGGCACCGGCACCGGCACCGGCACTGGCACTGGCACCGAGACCGAGACCGAGACCGGCACCGGTAGGGGTACGGGTCCGGGCCGGTGCTCCGTCGTGGCCGTCGCGCCATCCCGGGTCGGTTCTTTTCCAGCCGTTCCCGGCCACAACGTGGCGAGCTTGTCGCCGTAGGACGCGATGATCACTGTCCAGCCGTGACGCTGGAAGATCGCCCGGTGCGCCTGCAGGGTTTCCTTCCCGCCGGCTGAGGCGTCCGCGCCCCACGTCGCCACGTCGACCAGCACAGCGATCGCGGTGGCGTCGCGTGGGCGTGCCCGGGCCAGGGCATCGGCCTGCGCCGGATCGGTCTGCCCGATGATCGCGACCACCATCGCGTTGTCAGCGGCCTGCAGACGGCTGCGCGCGCCGTGGATCGAAAGAGTGTCGGTCGTGTCCACGACCGCGAGCGTGTCCAGCAGCGTGGTCGGGTTGCGCGATCCCCTGGCCGCGGCCGGGGTCGTGGCGTTGCCGCACAGCAGCCGGACCGTCTGGCCCGTCCCGGTCAGGTGTACTGCGATCGAGGCGGCCGCGCCGACCGCCCATTCGAACGGGGACACGGGACCCCGATCGGCCCAGGCATCGGAGCGGGTGTCGAGGAACAGGGTCGCGCTGCTCGGGCGGAAGCCCTCTTCCTGGCGCACCATCAGGGCGCCGGTGCGGGCGCTGGTCCGCCAGTGAACCCGCCGAAGGTCGTCGCCGGGCTGATACGCACGGGTGGAGAAGTCGTCCGCACCAGCAGTCGACACATGCCGGTGACGGTGGGTGTTGATCGTGGCATTACCGCCGGGACGGGTCCGGGGCAGGACCTCCACCGGCGGGGTCACGATCAGCTCGTCGCGGCTGCGGAACGTGCGCGCGAGCTCGCAGAGCCCGAAGGGATCCGTGATCCGGATCGCCATCGGACCGATCACGTGGCGGCCGCGCAGCTGGGGACGAAGCTGGTAGGTGAAGTACCGGGCGCCACCCGCCTCCACCCGGTCGAGCACGAACCGGGCCCGGAAGCCGAGAGGGTCTGGAACCTCGTCATCGACCAGCAGGACCGAGGAGGGACGTCCACTCATGTTGTCGATCCGGATGCCGACCGACACGGCACCGCCCACGGCCACCCGGGCGGGCATGAGAAGGCGGTGGCACGCGAGCCGGTAGCGGGTCTTGCACACGAACGCCGCCGCGCACACCGGCAGCGCCACCAGCAGAACGCCGACGCGGAACAGGTCCTCCTCGCCGACCGTGGCGGCCAGTGCGCAGCAGGCCAGTCCGGTGGCCACGAAGCAGAGCCCGCGGATGGTCAGCCCGCGTATTGCCGCCAGAAAGTCGAGCACGAGAACTCAACGGCCGCGGTGCGGCGGACGTGCCCCATGGCGTGGGATGGGGACACGCGCGACGATGTCCGCAATGATCCGGGAGGTGATGTCGGTCATGGACGTGCTCGACATCGCGATGTCGGGGTTCACCAGCAGCCGGTGTGCGAGCACCGGCGCCGCCATGGCCTGGACGTCGTCGGGTAGGACGAAGGCGCGGCCGTCAAGGGCGGCCCGGGCCCGGGCGGTCCGCACGAGGTGCAGGGTCGCACGGGGGGATGCGCCCAGGGCGAGTTCGGGATGCCGGCGGGTGGCGGCCACGAGGTCGACGATGTAGCGGCGTACGTCATCGGACACATGGATGGCGCGCACCAGGGAAATCAGCTTGGCGATCTCGCCTGCGTCGGTGGCGGGACTGATCCCGTCCAGGGGTTCGGTGGTCCCGTGGCTGTCGATCATGGCTAGCTCGGCCTCGGGCGATGGGTAGCCCATCGACACCCGCGCGGCGAAACGATCGCGCTGTGCTTCCGGTAGTGGATGGGTGCCTTCCATCTCGATCGGGTTCTGGGTCGCTATGACCATGAACGGTGGCTCCAGGTGATAGGTGACACCGTCGATGGTGACCTGGTGTTCCTCCATGCATTCCAGGAGTGCCGACTGTGCCTTGGGGGCAGCCCGGTTGATCTCGTCGCCGACGACGATGTTGGCGAACACCGGCCCGGGGCGGAACTCGAAGTCCCTGGTGTCCTGGTTGTAGACGCTCACCCCGGTGACGTCGCTGGGTAGCAGGTCCGGTGTGAACTGGATGCGGCGGACCCGAGCGTCGATGGAGCGCGCGAGGGCCTTGGCGAGCATCGTCTTTCCCACGCCGGGTACGTCCTCGATCAGCAGGTGGCCGCCGGCGAGCAGGACGATCAGTGAGATCCTGATCACCTCGGGCTTACCGTCGATGACGGTCCCGACGGCCTGAGTCACTCGCGTCGCGACATCCGCCAGGTGGTGCAGCTCGGTCCCCGGCTCGCGCCAGTGCATGACGCCGGGCTCCGTCACCGTCACGTCAGCCTCCGTCCTCAGGTCAGCCGTCGTCAGATCGGCACGGTGGGCCCGGCGGACCCTCCACGAGTGTGACACCAAGGCGGGCGATGGCCTTCACGCGTCGAGAATCATCTGCCCACCGATGTCCGGAAAGCGTACTGATTCGCGGCAGCATTGGATCGTAGCTGCCACGACTGTTACTCGCAGGCGTTTTTGTCATGTTTGGTCAAAGGACACATTGACGTCGCATCGATGATCCATATGCCTCGGTGGTTGTGGGCTTCGAGGGGTGTGTCCGGAGTGTCGGAGGGCTTCCCGGTGGGGGAGAGTGGGGTACAGTGGCGCGCAGTGGGGGACAGGCGCACTCGCAGGCCAACCAGAGCGGGACTGGATGGCCCTGAACCTCCCGGGCACGGGCGAGGAGGGCGCCGATGTTCCTCGGCAGCCACACGCCACGGCTCGACGACAAAGGCCGGCTCACGCTGCCGGCGAAGTTTCGTGAGGAGCTGGAAGGGGGGCTTGTGATTACCAAGGGGCAGGAGCGATGCCTCTACGTGTTCCCCATGGTTGAGTTCACCCGGATCAGCGACTCGCTGCGGACCGCGCCTGTTACAGCAAAGGCGCTGCGGGATTACAGCCGTGTCTTCTTTTCCTCCGCGTCGGACGACGTTCCCGACCGGCAGGGCAGGATCACCATCCCGCCCGCGCTCCGGGCCTACGCGGAGCTGACCCGCGACTGCGTGGTGAACGGTGCGAACACCCGGGTGGAGATCTGGGACGCCTCCCGTTGGGACACCTATCTCGCCGGCCAGGAGGAGACCTTCGCGGCGCTTTCCGAGGAGGTGTTGCCCGGCGTCATCTAGAGGCTAGAGGTGGAGACACCTGAGGACGGGGCGCCGGCGTGCGCCGAGGTCTCCCCCCGCTCTGCACCGGACGTCACTTCCCCGGTGTCCGGTGATGCGAGCGGGGCGGGACCTGGGCACATGCCGCACTTTCGGGAACGGGATGTGATGTGGACAACCCGGGACCAGGCAAGTCGTCCAACAGATGTGTGATTTACATCTTTGTTCTTCACACCTTCACCCGTCGCGGCTTGCCATTGTCGTGGCGAAACGCCCGCCGCGAGGTCCACGAACAGTTCGAGGAGGTCGAGGTGGACGCCATACACACCCCGGTCCTCTCCGACCGTGTTGTCGCCCTGCTGGCACCGGCGTTGGGTGCACCCGGGGCGGTGGTGGTCGATGCCACCGTGGGACTCGCGGGTCATGCGAGCGCGTTACTCGCCACCTGTCCCGATGTTCACCTGGTCGGTCTTGACCGTGACCCGCAGGCGCTGGGAGAAAGCCGCGCCCGGCTTGCGGCCGAAGGCGACCGGGTCACTCTTGTACACGCGGTGTACGACCAGTTGCCGGCGGTTCTTGACACACTCGGCCTCACACAGGTGCACGGCGTGTTGTTCGACCTCGGCGTGTCCTCACTGCAGCTCGACTCCGACGAGCGGGGATTCAGCTATTCCCGGGACGCCCCACTGGACATGCGGATGGACCCGACCAGGGGTTCTACCGCGGCGGATGTCCTCAACACCTACGGTGTCGACGAACTTGCCCGGGTCCTGCGTGACTACGGAGAGGAACGGTTTGCCCGGCGGATTGCCTCAGCCGTGGTCGCTGAGCGTGCCCGCGAACCGTTCACATCCTCAGCTCGACTTGTCGATCTTGTTCGGCGGGCCATTCCGGCGGCGACCCGCCGTACCGGCGGAAATCCGGCAAAGCGCACGTTCCAGGCATTGAGGATCGAGGTCAACGGTGAGCTCGCGGCGCTCGCGCAGGCCCTGCCTGCGGCCCTCGACGCGCTCGCCGTTGGGGGGAGGCTGGTCGTGCTTGCCTACCATTCGCTGGAGGACCGCATGGTCAAGCGGGCGCTGGCGGCCCGGGTGCGGCTCGATGTGCCGCCCGACCTGCCGGTGATCCCCCCGGAAGCCGTCCCGACGATGCGGTGGCTCACCCGCGGCGGCGAGGTGCCGTCGCCGGACGAGGTCGCGGCCAATCCGAGAGCCGCCGCGGCGAAGCTGCGCGGGGTCGAGCGGACCAGCCGTGGCGCGGCATGACCGCCCCCGCACCCCCGCTGCCGCGCCGGCGCAGGCCCAGGACGCGCCCGGTGGTGGACGTCGGCCGCGCGTCGGCGCGTGCCAGCGTCCGGGCCTCCTCGGCCACGGCATTCGGCGACACCGCCATCCCTATACCCTCCCTGGGCGGCCGGGTCGGAGTCGCGCCTGCTCCTGACCGTCCGTTGCGGCGCTCACACCCACCACGCTGGGCGTCGGCGCCATCACCCCTTGCGGTCACTCGACCGACACCTCGCGGACACACGCCGCGCGCACCGTTCGTGACCCTGTTACTGCTGCTCATGGGTGCCGGTCTGATGTGCCTGTTGCTGATCAACACGGCGCTCGCGCAGAACGCGTTCCTGGTCCACAAGCTGCAGAAGTCCTCGGCGGTGCTGTCCGACGAGGAGCAGACGCTCTCGCTGCGCCTCGATCGGCTGTCCGACCCGGCGAACCTCGCCGCCAGGGCGACCGATCTCGGGATGGCCTATGGCGGTATTCCCGCCTACCTGCCGCCCGGAACCGTGCTACCACCGGGCGCCCGTGTGATCGACACGGATCCGTCATCCGGCGTGGTCACCATCCTGGTGCCCAGCGGGCGAGCGCCGGTCGCCGGCACGGGCGCGGTCGGAGGTGTCCCGGTGGGCACCAGGCCCGCCGGAAGTGGCCGGTGACCTCAACCCTCAACCCGTCGTCCTGGCGCGGTCGATCGCGACTACGGCTGGTTTCCGACCGTGGCCAGCGGGTGGCCGACGACCAGTGGGCGCAGGGCGAGGAGACCGGCTTCACTGACGGCTACGCCGATCCCGACGGCTACCGCCATCGCGATTCGGACGGTGACCAGGACGACGGCTCCGGCTGGGACGACGGGTCCGGGTGGGACGACGGTTCCGGCTATGCATATGACCCGGCCGGCTATCGCCCGGCCGGTTACCGCCCGGCCGGTAGCCGGCCGGGCCGTGGGTGGGATGCGCGCCCCGGCCGCCCTGACCGCCCGGCTCCCCGGGGGGGCGGCAACCGGGTGCGTACGTCGGGCGCGCGTCCGCTTCGGGCCCGTGACGCCGGAGCTCGCCGGCCACGACCGCGGACCCGCCCGGCCCGCCCAGCCCGCCCGCCGATGCGGCTGGGTAACCCGCGCCGACGGCTGCGGACCGCGGTCGTCATCCTCTGTTCGCTGTTGATCGTGCTCGCCGGCCGTCTGACCCAGCTGCAGGCGTTCCAGGCGTCCGTCTACGCCACCCGCGCCGAGCAGGGGCGGCTGCACACCGCGGCACTGCCCGCGGCCCGTGGTGTCATCACCGATCGCGGTGGCGCGATTCTGGCGCGGGACGTCGACGCGCGCTCGGTGTATGCGGACCCGCATAACGTCACCGACCCTCGTGCCGTCGCGAATGTGCTCGCGCCCATCCTGGCGGTGCCCGCGGACACCCTGCTGGCCAGGCTCAAGAGCAGTGGACGCTTCGTCTACCTCGCCCGTGGGCTCGACCCGGCCGTGGGTACGGCGGTGACCAGACTCCAGCTGGCCGGCGTCGGTGTCCTGGAGGAGCGTCGTCGGCTCTACCCGGCCGGCTCGCTCGCATCCAATATCGTGGGCTTCACCACGGTTGGTGACAATGACGTCCTCACAGGCGGAGGCGGCATCGAAGGTGCATATGACCGGGTGCTGCGCGGGATCGACGGGTCGCGCCGCGTCGAGATGGATCCGGCGGGTCGGCCCATCCCGTCCGCGGCAAGCCGGGAGTCCGATCCGGTGCCGGGTTCGAGCGTGCGGCTCACCCTTGACCGCGACATCCAGTGGGCCGCGCAGGCGGCGCTCGCCGAAGCGGTGCGCGCTACCCAGGCTGACGGCGGAACCGTCGTGGTCATGGTCCCGGGCAGCGGAGACATCCTGGCGATGGCCGATGCGCCCGACTACGACCCGAACAAGCTCGGCAGCGCTGATCCCTCGGCGCTGAAGAACCGTGCCACCCAGGACGCCTACGAGCCCGGCAGCGTCAACAAGGTGATCACTATGGCCGCGGCGATAGACCGCGGTCTGATCACGCCGGAGACGCCGGTGACCGTGCCGTCGAGCATGCGCATCGCGGGCCAGACCTTCACCGACGCGGAAGTACACGGCGTCGAGCACCTCACCGCGGCCGGGGTGTTGGCCCGGTCCAGCAATCTCGGGACGATCCAGATCGCGAGCAGGCTCGGTTCGGCGAACCTGGAGACCGCGCTGCGCGCGTTCGGGCTCGGGTCCAGGACGGGCCTGCGGTTCCCGGGCGAGAGCGCGGGCATCCTCAAGGCGTCGTCGGCCTGGGACCCCCAACAGGCGGCCACGATTCCCTACGGACAGGGAATGTCCGCGACCGCGCTCCAGATGGCGTCGGTCTACGCGACGATCGCCAACGGCGGGGTCCGGGTCTCGCCCCGCCTGGTGGACAGCACCACCTCACCGGACGGGGTCGTGCACACCATGCCCCGGGACCCCGGCACCCGGGTGATCAGCGCGAGTACCGCCACGACCGTCGCGCAGATGTTGGAAGCCGTGGCCACCGACTCGGGGACTGCACCGCTGGCGGCTATCAACGGTTACCGTGTGGCGGGCAAGACCGGAACAGCCCAGCGGCCCGGCCCGGCCGGGCACTACAACGGCTATGTCGCCTCGTTCGTGGGCTTCGCGCCAGCCGACCAGCCCAGGGTGGTCGTCGAGGTGGTGCTCGACAACCCCCGGGACGGCCATTTCGGCGGGACGGTCGCCGCGCCGGTGTTCCAGAAGGTGATGACCTTCGCTCTGGCGACGCTCGCAGTGCCCCCGCCTGGCACGACGGCACCCAGGTTCGTCCTCGACCGTGATGCCAGGCGTTGACCGGTCGCGGGCCTGGGACGGCTGGATACTAGGGTCGTCGACGTGACCTCACCGGTGTTGCGTCCGGTTGCCCCGTCGGCGCGGGCACTCACCGACCTGACGTCCCGATGCGCCGATCTCGTGCTGGCCGGCGGCCCGCCCGAGGGGGTGTTCGTCCGCGGCATCACCCACGACTCGCGCGCTGTGCGGCCCGGCGACCTCTACGCGGCGCTGCCGGGTGCCCGGGTGCACGGTGCCGCCTTCGTCGAGCAGGCGCTCGCGGCCGGTGCCGCGGCTGTGCTCACCGACCCGGCCGGTGCCGACCGCATCGCCGGGCTTGCGGCCGGGAGCGCGCGGGTACCCGTGCTCGTCTGCGCCGACCCGCGTGCGGCGTTGGGAACGGTCGCGTCCTGGGTCTACGGCGATCCGTCCCGGTCCCTGACGCTGCTGGGCGTCACCGGAACCAACGGCAAGACAACCGTGGCATACCTGCTGGAGGCGGGGCTGCGTGCCGCCGGCCACACGACCGGGTTGCTCGGCACCGTATCGACGCTGGTGGCCGGGGCCGCGGTCCCGTCGGTGCGCACCACCCCGGAGGCGACCGACCTGCAGGGGCTGCTCGCGGTCATGGTTGAACACGGCGTGACGGCGGCGGCGATGGAGGTCTCCAGCCACGCCATCGCCCTGCACCGGGTCGGTGGGATCCGGTTCGCGGGTGCGGCCTTCACCAACCTCAGCCAGGACCATCTTGACTTCCACCCGTCCATGGAGGCTTACTTCGCGACAAAGGCCGCACTGTTCGCTCCCGGACGGACCGGGGTGTCCGTCATCGACACCGACACCTCCTGGGGGCGCAGGCTCGCGGCCGGTGTCCCGGCTGCGGTGACCTGTGGTCGCAATGCCGACGCCCGGTGGCGCGCGATCGACGTCAGCGGTGGTCCAGCGGGAAGCACGTTCCGTGCGCACGGCCCAGATGGCGTGGACGTCGAGGTGCGCATCGCGCTGCCCGGTGCCTTCAACGTCAGCAACGCCCTGGTGGCGCTGGCGCTGCTCGTCGCCACCGGGGTGGGGGCCGACACCGCCGCCGCCGGGCTCGCGAGCCTGCCCGGCGTCCCGGGCAGGATGGAGCGGATCGACGCCGGCCAGCCGTTCGTCGGTCTCGTCGACTACGCCCACACCCCGGACGCGGTGGAGACGCTGCTGGCAACCGTGCGACCGCTGGTCGGCGGACGCGTGATCATCGTCCTTGGCTGTGGTGGCGACCGTGATCGTGGCAAGCGCCCGCTGATGGGAGCGGCTGCGGTCAGCGGCGCCGACGTCACGATCTTCACCAGTGACAATCCCCGGTCGGAGGACCCGGAAGTGATCATTGCTCAGATGTGTGCCGGTGCGACGACAGTGCCCGCCGGCGCCCGTGGCGAGGTACTGGTGGAGGTCGACCGGGCCGCGGCGATCCGTCTCGCGGTGAGCCTGGCCGGGTCCGCGGACGCGGTCGTCGTGGCCGGCAAAGGACACGAGACCGGACAGGAGCGTGATGGCACGGTGACGCCCTTCGACGATCGGGACGTGCTGCGGGCCGCGCTTGCGGCTGCCGGCACCGGCGCCGATGCCGGCACGGGATCGCGACAGAGCCCCGGCGGGAGGGGCGTCCACAGGTGATAGAGCTCTGCCTGCGCGACGTCGCGGCCGTCGTCGGTGGTCGGCTCGATGCCGTGCCCGACCCGGCCGCGCCGGTCACCGGCGTTGTGGTCGACTCACGCCAGGTCGGTCCCGGCGCGTTGTTCGTCGCCGTGGTCGGTGCCAGGGTCGACGGCCACGACTTCGCCGCGGACGCGGTCCGGGCCGGCGCCACCGCGGTGCTGGCGGCACGGCCGGTCGGCGTACCGGCGGTCGTGGTCACCGACCCCACGGTCGCGCTCGCCGCGCTCGCCGCCGAGGTGCGCGACCGCTCGTCGGCAACGGTGGTCGCCGTGACCGGATCGTCGGGCAAGACCACCACCAAGGACCTTCTCGCCGATCTGCTGGGTGAACTCGGGCCCACGGTCGCCGCGCCCGGTTCGTTCAACAACGAGATCGGCCTGCCGTTGACCCTGCTGAGCCTGGAGCCCACCACCAGGTTCGTCGCGCTGGAGATGGGCGCCCGCGGCCTCGGCCATGTCGCCGCACTGTGCGAACTGGCCCGGCCCGAGATCGGCGTCGTCCTCAACGTCGGGTCGGCGCACGTCGGCCAGTACGCCGACGGGCGTGCCGGTATCGCCCGGGCCAAGGGGGAGCTCGCCGCGGCCGCATCCACCGCCGCCGTCCTGAACATCGACGACCCCCTGGTCGCGGCGATGGCGACCCGGGCCCGCGGCGAGGTCATCACGTTTGGCGAGAGCGCGCGGGCCGATGTACGGGCGGGGCGCGTCAGCGTCGACGACAACGGGTGTGCACGGTTCGATCTGCTCACCGCCGGTGAACGCCATCCTGTCGCGTTGAATCTCGTCGGTGCGCACTACGTCGCGAACGCGCTGGCCGCCGCGGCGGTCGCGATCCGTCTGGGGCTCTCGCCGGAGCGCGCCGCGGCCGCGTTGTCCCGGTCCCGGGCCCGCAGCCGGTGGCGGATGGAGGTCACCGTCACCGGCAACGGTGTCACGGTCGTCAACGACACTTACAACGCCAACCCGGAGTCGATGCGGGCGGCCCTGAAGGCCCTGGTCGAGATGAGCCGCGGCCGGCGGGCCTGGGCCGTGCTCGGGGCCATGGGGGAGCTGGGCGCGGCCGCGGACGACGAGCATGACGCCCTCGGTCGGCTGGTGGTCCGCCTCGGTGTGCCGCGTCTGGTCGTGGTGGGGGCAGACGCTCGCCGGATACACCTCGGGGCGTCACTGGAGGGTTCGTGGTCAGGAGAGTCTGTCTGGGTCGCCGACGTCGAGGCGGCGGGTGGGCTGTTGCGGGAGCGGGTGGCGCCGGGTGACGTGGTGCTGGTGAAGGCGTCCCGCGCGTTCGGCCTCGAGCGGGCCGTCGCTGAGCTGACCGGCACTGAGCTGACCGGCACCGAACCGATGGACGGCGCACGGCCCGCCGAGCGGGGTGCACACGGGTGAGAGGCGTACTGGTCGCCGCGCTGGTGGCCCTGGTGGTGTCGCTGCTGGGCACGCCGTCGGTCATCCGGCTGTTCCGTCGGCGCGGTTACGGACAGGAGATCCGCGAGGACGGACCGTCAAGTCATCTTACCAAGCGTGGTACCCCCACGATGGGTGGCACGGTCATCATCCTGGCGACGCTGGTCGGTTACTTCGTTGCACATCTGATCACGATGAACGGATTCACCGCGTCCGGACTGCTGGTTCTGCTGGTCATGACCGGCCTGGGTATGGTCGGCTTCCTCGACGACTACATCAAGATCCGTAAACAGCGCAGTCTCGGGCTCACCGCGCGGACCAAGTTCGCCGGTCAGGCCGCCGTGGCGCTGGCGTTCGGTCTGCTGGCCGTCCGGTTCAAGAACGCCAGCGGCCTGCTGCCCGGGTCGACGTTCATTTCGATCGTCCGCGACACCGACTTCTCGATCGGCCTGATCGGGTTTCCGCTGCTCGCCTGGATAATCATTGCGGCGACGTCGAACGCGGTGAACCTCACCGACGGCCTGGACGGCCTGGCCGCCGGCACCTCGGCGATGGTGTTCGGCGCCTATGTGGTGATCTCCTTCTGGCAGTTCGGTAACCTCTGCCAACACGGAGCCGCCGTGGACGGCTGCTACTTCGTCCGCGACCCGCTGGACGTGGCACTTGTCGCGGCCGCCGCCATGGGCGCCTGTTTCGGGTTTCTGTGGTGGAATGCCAGCCCGGCGAAGATATTCATGGGTGACACCGGTTCGCTGGCGCTCGGCGGGGCCTTCGCGAGTATCGCGATCGTCAGCCGGACCGAGTTGTTGCTGTTCGTCCTCGGTGGGCTTTTTGTTGTCGAGACGCTGTCGGTGATCCTCCAGGTCGCCTTCTTCAAGGCCACCCGGAGGCGAATCTTCAACATGGCGCCGATCCATCATCACTTCGAGCTGGCAGAGTGGCCGGAGACGACCGTAATCATCCGTTTCTGGATTGTTTCCGGCCTTGCCGTGGCGTTCGGACTCGGACTGTTCTACGCGGAGTTCCTCTCGCACGGCGGTTCCTGATGTGTATCCTCGAAACGGGCGGCCCCCGGCGCCGCCGGGAGACGGGCGGTACAGGACGTTGAAAGCCGAGAACCGGCGAGGTCGCGGGAGATGACCGCAGGCGTGGCGACGTCGCGGCTGCGCCGAACAACGTCCGGCCTGGAGGTACTGTGTTGGGCGGGCTTTGACGAGCGGCTGGTCGATGTTTTTGTCACCACCCGGGATGGCGGGGTTTCCGGCGGCAGCTATGCCTCGCTCAATCTGAGCCTGCGGGTCGGGGACGACAATGCCGACGTGCTGGCTAACCGGGCGCGAACGGCCGCGGCACTCGGCGCCACCCTGGACGACTTCGTCTTCTGCGCGCAGACCCACAGCCCGAATGTCGCTGTCGTGACCCACGAGCATCGCGGTCGGGGCGCCCGCTCGGCCTCGGACGCGATTCCGCTGACCGACGGGCTTGTGACGACAGTTCCCGGACTCGTGCTGGCTGTCCTGGCGGCGGACTGTGTCCCGATCGTTCTGCATGATCCGGTGGCCGGGGTGCTCGCGTGTGTGCACGCCGGCTGGCGCGGGACCGTCGGCGGCGCCACCCCCGCGGCGGTGGCGGCGATGCGGCGCCTCGGCGCTGACCCACGCAACGTGGTCGCCGGCGTCGGGCCCTCGATCACCCCGGACCGTTACCAGGTCGGCGCGGAGGTTGTGGACGCCGTGCGGGCCGCCCTCGGCGGGCGCGCTGACGCGGTGCTGCGGCCCGACGGTGCCGGAAAGTCGACCTTTGACGTGGCCGGCGCGAACGTCGGGCAACTGGTTGCCGCGGGCGTACCGGAAAACCAGATCCACGTCACCGGCCTTGGCACTGGTCCGGGCACTCCCTTTTTCAGCCACCGGGCCGAGAGCCCGTGCGGGCGGTTCGCCGCGGTGGCCCGCCTACGTGGCCAAAGGCGATGCGATCGTGGTTCTGGCGCATCGCCGGAGGCCGCAGTTCCCGGAGCACTACGTGGCCAAAGGCGATGCGATCGTGGTTCTGGCGCATCGCCGGAGGCCGCAGTTCCCGGAGCACTACGTGGGAAGGACGTCCTGTGAACGGGTCGCCCCGGCGTGGGGAAAGTTTTCGCTATGTCGGCTATGACATGGATCCTGCCCATAACCGGCTCGTGTGCCGCTACCGCCTCGACGGGCGGGAGTTCCGCGAAGAGGTGACGTTCCCCGGCGGTGGTGCGTGGGGCGAGCCTGCGGTTGCCGCCGCGGCACGGCTGGTGTTCCTGGTGGCTGCGGTTTCGTACTACAAGTCGGCGGCCCCGCCGCTCATCGATCTCGGTGACACCGCGGTCACGGATGTCGAGCGTGCTTTCCTACAGGAGTTCTATCTCGACGGCCTGGGTGAGTTCGCCTACCGCAACAATCTTGATCTCTCCGAGTTGCGGATCGTCGGCCCGGCGCTGACGCGGGAAACTCCGGTGGCCTTCAACCCGGACGAGGGCCGGTCCCTGGTGCCGTTCGGCGGTGGCGTGGACTCCATCGTCACCGTGGAGCTGTTGCGGCCCAGGGCCAAGGACCCGGCCCTGTTCGTCGTCAACCAGCCCGGTGACCGGTTTGCGGCCATTGAACGAGCCGCTGATGCCACCGGCCTGCCGGTGGTCCGGGCGGAGCGGCTCATCGACAACCAGGTGCTGCGCTCGGCGGAGCTCGGTTTCCTCAACGGGCATGTGCCGGTCACGGGGATTCTCTCGGCGATCGCCGTGATGGCCGCCGTGCTGGACGGGCGGGACGCCGTGGTGATGTCCAACGAGTGGTCGGCGTCGGTGGGAACCATCGAGGTCGACGGCCGCTCCATCAATCACCAGTACTCCAAGGGCGAGGCGTTCGAGACCGCCCTGCGGTCGGTCCTCGCCGAGACTTTCGGCGGCCGGCCGGAATATTTTTCCCTGCTGCGCCCGTTCACCGAGCTCTGGATCGCCCGGCGCTTCGCCGCGCTGCCGCAGTACTTCGACCATTTCCGCAGCTGTAACCGCGCCTTCCACATCGACCCCGCACAGCGGCTGGACCACTGGTGCGGAACGTGCGACAAGTGCTGTTTCATCGATCTGATTCTTTCCCCGTTCATGGACGAGCCGACGCTGCGGCGGGTCTTCGCCGGACGTGAGCCACTGGCTGACATGGCGCTACTGGGTCGTTTCCGCGCCCTACTGGGCCTGTCCGCGGACAGCAAGCCCTGGGAGTGCGTCGGCGACGTCACCGAGTGCCGGGTCGCTACCCTGCTCGCCACCGGACGCCGTGATCGCGGTGCGTCACCCGTCCTCGCCGCGCTCGGTCCGCTACCGGGGGAACCCACGCCTGAGGAGCTGCTCATCCCGCACGGCCGACACTTCGTTCCGGACCGGTATGCGCCCGACGATCTCCTGGTCTGACCTGTGCGGCCGCGCGGTCGGTCTCTACGGCCTGGGCCGTGAGGGCGAGGCCAACCTGCGCGCCTGCCTCGCGCGGGGGATCGAGCCGGTGCTCGTCGACGACGCCCCCGCCCGGACCGACATCGACGGCCGCCCGCTGTTGGTGACAGCGCAGGGCGGCTTCGACGCGCTCACCCACTGTGATGTCGTCATCAAGGCGCCTGGAATCTCGCGGTACGGCGAGACCGTGCGGCACCTCGGACGGCTCGGTATTCCCGTGGTCGGCGGGGTGGGGCTGTGGCTGGTCGATGCAGACCGGTCGAAGGTGGTCTGCGTGACGGGAACCAAGGGCAAGAGTACGACGTCGGCGGTTGCCGGGCACCTGTTGACCCGGTTCGGCTACCGGTGCCTGGTCGGGGGCAACATCGGCGTGCCGCCACAGGATCCGCTGGTCGGCGGCGACTACGACTTCTGGATCATCGAGGTGTCCAGCTACCAGGCGACCGACCTGGCATGCTCCCCGCCGGTGGTCGCGGTCACCTCGCTGCATCCGGATCATCTGCCGTGGCATGATAATGATCATGAGACGTACTTTCGCGACAAGCTCTCCGTCTGCTCCCAACCAGGTGCCGATCTGACCATCGCCAACGGCGACAGCGACCTGATCCGCGCGCACCGGGGCCTGCTCGGCCCGAGGGTGGCATGGGTGCGCACTGACGGCAGCCCGGACGGCAGCCCGGACGGCAGCACCAACGGCGAATGGATCCGGCAACTGGGCCTGCTGGGTCTGCACAACCGGCGCAACGCCCTGATCGCCGGCGCCTGCCTGCGGGCACTGGGAGTACCCGAGGCGGACGACGACGACAAGCTGCATACCGCAGCCGAGGGGTTCGCCGGGCTGGACAGCCGGCTCCAGGTGATCGGAGAGGTCGACGGCGTCACATTCGTCGACGACGGCCTGTCCACCAACGTGCTGCCGACACTCGCCGCCGTTGAGGCCTTCGGCGATCGCAGAATCGCCGTGGTCGTGGGCGGTCAGAGCCGTGGCATCGACTACCGGCCGTTGGCTGTCGGTCTACGTACCCGCATGCTGGACACGCTCGTCCTCACCGTGCCGGACAACGGCCCCGACATCCACCGTCAGGTCACCGAGGCCGGCGCCGGCCCACATGTCACGACGGTGGACACGCCCGACCTCGCCGCCGCTGTGGTCGAGGGGTTCCGGTGGGCACGACCCGACGGCGTCGTCCTGCTGTCGCCCGCGGCGCCGAGCTTCGGACGTTTTCGCGACTACCGCGAGCGTGGCGCCGCCTTCGCGCTCGCCATGCACACCTGCCGTACCAGCGTGCAGTCACAGTAGGTGGTCATAGGCGGCTGTCGTGGTCACAGCGTGTCCGGAGGGATCAGAACATTCGGGTTGAGAATGCCTACCGGGTCGAGGGCCTGCTTGATCCGCCGAAACATGGCGATTTCGACCGGTGAGCGGTTGAGTGGGAGCCAGCGTCGTTTTGCCGTACCGATCCCGTGCTCGGTGCTGATGCTGCCACCGCTGGCGGCGACGAGCCGGAACACGCCGTCCTCGACCCGTTCCCCGGCGGTTTCCGCGCCGGTCACATTGACATGCACGTTGCCCTCGGCGACATGCCCGAACAGCCATGTCCTCGCCTGCGGCGCGATGGCTGTGACGGTGGCGGGTACGGCATCGATGAACGTGGGAAGGCCGGCGAGGGGCAGGGTGACGTCCATCTTCACCGGCGTCCCAAGGGTGCTGATCGACTCGGGGTGCCGTTCCCGGTAGGACCACAGCGCCTGGCAGCCACGTTGGTCACCGGCGAGCGAGGCGTCCCTGACGCCCGCCAGACCGGCGACCGCCTCCGCCAACGTGTTGAGCGGCGTCTCCCCGTCGGCGGTGTCCCCGCCGACCTCGACGAGGAGGTAGGCCGGGTGCGTCCCACGCAGCGGTCGGGGCAGAGCGCAGGTTTCCGCAACAAGATCAAGACCTGCGGTCAGCATGAGTTCGGCCGCGGCCAGCCCGGGCAGACTGTTGCGCAGCAGGGATGCCACCGTGACCGCGTCGGGCACGGATGCGAGCCCCAGCAGACCCACCGCCCGTGCCCGGGTGGCCGGCACAAGCCGGACCCGCACCGCGGTGACGACACCGAGGGTACCTTCGCTGCCGGCGAGCAACGACGGCAGATGGTAGCCGGTGTTGTCCCTGGACAGCCCGGTGAGATGGGAGACCACGCTGCCGTCGCCGAGCACCGCTTCCACTCCGAGCAGCTGTGCCCTGGTGTCCCCGTACTGCAGTACTCGCAGGCCACCGGCATTCGTGGCAACGGTGCCGCCGATCGTGGCGGAGTCACGGCTGGCAAGGTCCACACCGTAGGCCAGGCCCGCCGCGGACGCCGCCGCGCGCAGCACACCGACCGGTACGCCAGCACCGACCGTGGCCTGGCCGGCGGCGGCGTCGATCCACAGGGGCTCGCCGAGCCCGCGCAGACTGAGCACGACCTCCCCGCGGGTCGGGACGCCGCCGCCGACCAGCCCGGTATTGCCCCCCTGTGGCACCAGCGCAACCCCAAGGTGTGCGCAGGCCTCGACGATGGCAGCCACCTGCGCGGTGTCCACCGGACGCACGACGGCGCACGTCCGCCCGACGAATCGTCCGGTCCAGTCCCGGACGTAGCCGGCCATGACCTCCGGGTCGGTCAGCACACGGGCGTCACCGACCGCGTCTTGCAGCGTCTGGACCACCTGGTTTCGCGACATGGTTCAGTCTCGTCCGAGAACCTCGTCAGGGGCCTGCTGCGACGATAATTACCGGTCTGATACCGTACGTTGGCATCCGACTCCGTATTGCCGACCACTTAGCCGGCCGGGGACCGCAGTCGGGCAGGCTCGTGCCCGACACACCCGCGATGGTCGGCGCCCAACAGGCTGGCGGCGTGGACTATTCGGTGCGGGGACCATAACCGCGTCCCCGGGCGAGCGGTGCGAGCACGACGGTGGCCTCGGTGTGCGTGTTCCATGGGTGTTCCTTGACGAGCAGAGGCGTGACGAGCAGGGGAGTGGGACGTGGTGACCGGGGGGGAGGCGCCCGCGCGCGGCGGACCCGAGCCGGGTGGGCACGAGCCGGGTGAGCACGAGCCGGGTGAGCATGAGCCGGGTGGGCACGGGGCCGACGACACCCGGGTGCCCGTACTCGCCCGGCCGCTGGCCTCCTATTACCTGTTGCTCTCCTCGGCCGGCCTGCTGTTGCTGCTCGGGCTGGTGATGGTGCTGTCGGCATCCAGCGTGCGGTCGTTCGACGAACTGGGTTCGTCCTACGCGGTGTTCGCGCGACAGGCCACCTGGGTCGGCATCGGCCTGCCGTTGCTGGTCCTGGCCAGCCGGCTGCCCGTGCGGGTTTTCCGGGTGCTGGCGTATCCGGTCATGATCGTCTCTTTGGTCCTGCTGGTGGTCGTGCTGACTCCGCAGTTCGGAAAGTCGATCAACGGTGCCCAGCGGTGGATCGAACTGGGGCCGTACACGCTGCAGCCCAGTGAGATCGCCAAGCTCGGCCTCGTGCTCTGGGGCGCGGATCTGCTGGTGCGCAAGCGCAGGCTGCTGGGGAACTGGAAGCACCTGCTGGTTCCGCTCGTCCCCGGAGCACTCCTGATCTCCATCATGATCATGCTGGAGCCGGACATGGGGACCACGATCGTGGTGCTCGTGGTCCTGCTGACCCTTTTGTGGGTGGTCGGGACCCCACTGCGGGTGTTCGGGTCGATCAGCGGTGTGATTCTGCTGGCCGGCACCGTCCTGGCCATCCGGGAGCCGTACCGCTTCGAACGGTTGCTGTCCTACCGGGACCCGTTCGCCGACGCCCACAACACCGGCTTCCAGGCGGTCCAGGGCCTGTACGCGTTGGCCTCCGGCGGCTGGTGGGGCGAGGGCCTCGGCGCGTCCCGGGAAAAATGGCCGGGGTTGCTGCCCAACGCCCACACCGACTTCATCCTGGCCATCATCGGTGAGGAGCTCGGCCTGCTCGGCACGCTGGTCGTCGTCATCCTGTTCGCCGTTCTCGGGTTCGCCGGCATCCGGGTCGCCCACCGTACGGCGGACCCGTTCGTTCAGCTCGCCGCCGCCTCCGCCACCGGGTGGCTGCTCGGCCAGGCAATGATCAACATGGGTGCCGTGGTGGGGCTGCTCCCGATTACCGGCATCCCGCTGCCGCTGGTCTCCTTCGGGGGTTCCGCGCTGGTTCCCACGATGCTCACGGTCGGGATGCTGCTGTCGTTCGCCCGGCACGAACCCGCGGCGGCGGCAATGCTCGGCGCCAGGGCGGCGGCCCGACGCGAGGCCCGGGAGGCACGGGAGGCCAGCTCCGGTGGTGGGCGCCGGTTCCGATCCCGCACGCGGGCTGCCCGGGGCGGATCGGGTGAGCGCCGTCGTGGTGACCGCGGTGGTGGTGGCGGGCGCAGCGCTGGTGGCGGTGGTCCCGGTGGTGGTGGTCCCGGTGGTGGTGGTCCCGGTGGCGGTGGCGACATCACCGACGGGATGTCCGCAGCCGCACGCCGTTGACCCGCTGTTGAACGCGGCCCCGCCGGGCGCGGAGAAGCCCGTGCTGTTGTCGCAGCCTGGAACCGATGGGGTACCTTCCCACGAACTGCGGCCTGGTGGGCCAAGGGCGTGTGATCATGGTTTTTTTCGCACGCCCGGAGGCCTGGGTTTTTGCTGGTGGGGTGGTGGGCCAAAGGGGGTGGAAGGCTATGAGCGACAGCGAGTCGGTTGAGGCGATCCTGCCGGGACCGGTTCCGCTCGCCCGCCGGATGGGCGAGCTCGGAACGTGGGTGATGCGTGACCCACTGCGACTCGGTGAGGTCGGCGACGTCATCTCGCTCGCCGGTGGGCTGCCGGCCGGCGAGACGCTGCCCGCCGCGGAGATCGGCGAGGCTGTGCGCCAGGTGGCGACCTCGAAGCTGGCAACGGCCGCGCTGCAGTACTCGGCAGCCGAAGGTCTTCCCGCGCTGCGCGCCTGGATCGCAGACCGGGCGTCGGCTGACCGTGGGCGCCTGGTTGACCCGAGCCAGGTCGTGGTGACCACTGGTGGGCTGCAGGGCCTGGATGTCATCGCCCGTACGCTGCTGGACCCCGGCGATCTCGTGGCCATCGACGAGCCGGTCTTCCCAGGCTCGCTGCACTGTCTGGAGATGTACCAGCCGGAGTTTCTGGCGATCCCGGTCGACGCCGACGGTCTGGACGTCGGCGCGCTCGCCGAACGACTGGCCGGCGGGCAGCGTCCCAAGCTCGTCTACACGGTCGCGACCTTTCACAATCCGACCGGCGCCACGCTCACCGATGTCCGGCGCCGCGAACTCGCGGACCTGGCCGAGCGGTACGGGTTCGTGGTGGCCGAGGACGAGCCGTACCCGGCGCTGCGCTTTCGGGGCAATCCCGTGCCACCGATCGCAGCCTACAGTGATCGTATTGTCACCATCGGGTCATTCTCCAAGACGCTCGGACCGGGACTCCGGGTCGGATGGGTGGTGGTGCCGCGCGCGCTCGCCGACGCGGTGGGCCGCGCGAAGCGCTGGTCGGACCTGCACACCTCGACGCTGATGCAGTACGCCCTGATCGAGCTTCTGGGCCGGGCGGGCTGGTACGACGCGCACCTGGCGACGTTGCCGGTCGTCTACGGGCGGCGGTGCGGCGCTCTGCGTGCCGCCGTCGGCGAACATCTGGCCGGGGTCGTCGAGGTCAACGACCCGGCCGGTGGGCTGTTCGTCTGGGGGCGCGTCGTCGCGCCGGGCCTGTCCGCGGACGACCTGCTCGACTCCGCGGTCCGCCGCGGGGTGACCTATGTGTCCGGCCCGCAGTTCGCCGTGCACAATCCCGACCCCGCGACCATGCGGATGTCGTTTGCGGGCAGTTCCCCGGAACGCCTTGAGCTCGCCGCCCGCCGGCTGGCCGACGCCGCGATCACCGCCCTCGGGTCGAGGGCCTGACAAGGGCCCGACACGGGTGGTGACGGTACCCGGGGGGTGATCCACTATTGGGGTGTGTCATCGTCGTGGACGATGCTGAGGAGTGTGGTGCTCGCCGGCGGTGGCACGGCGGGCCATGTAGAACCTGCGCTGGCCGTCGCGGACGCCCTGCGGGCCGCCGACCCCCGGCTACGCCTGACCGTCCTGGGGACGGAGTCCGGGCTGGAGGCGAGGCTCGTGCCGGCCCGTGGCTACGACCTGGTGACGATCCCGAAGGTGCCGCTGCCGCGCACACCCACGCCGTCCCTGCTCACCGTGCCCGGCAGGCTCGCCGGGGCCGTCAGCCAGGCGTCGGCGACGCTGGCTCGGGTGCGCGCGGACGTGGTCGTCGGCTTCGGCGGGTACGTGTCCGTCCCGGCCTACCTGGCCGCGCGCCGGGCGGGTATCCCGATCGTCGTCCACGAGGCCAACCCGGTTCCGGGAGTGGCGAACCGGATCGGCGCCCGGTTCACACCCTTTGTGGCGGTCTCCTACCCGAGTACTCCGTTGCGCGGCGGCCGGCTCACCGGCATCCCGCTGCGCCCGGAGATCCTGAACCTCGACCGGTCGCCGACGGCGGCCCGGGCGGCCCGGATCAGTTACGGCCTTCACCCGGGCTATCCGACGTTGCTGGTCTTCGGTGGTTCGCAGGGGGCCCGACGCATCAACGACGTGATCAGTACGATGGCCGGGGAGATCACTGCGAGCGGGGCGCAGGTCCTGCACGCGGCCGGGCCCAAGAACGTCGAGACGGTGCTTGCGGCGCTGCCACCGAACCTGCCCGCGCCCTATGTCGTGCGGCCCTATCTCGACCACATGGCGTCGGCGTATGCGGCGGCGGACATGGCGCTGTGTCGTGCCGGCGCCATGACCTGCGCGGAGCTGGCCGCGGTCGGCCTGCCCGCCGCCTACGTGCCGCTCCCGCACGGAAACGGTGAGCAGCGGCGCAACGCCCTGGCGACGGTGGAGGCAGGCGGCGGCCTGCTGATCGACGATGCCGGCTTCTCGCCCGAATGGGTGCGTGCGGAGCTGCTGGGCCTGCTCACCTCGTCGGAACGGCTGGCCAAGATGTCGGCGGCATGCGCAGGCTGCGGACATCCCGACGCCGTGGACGCGATCGTGTCGATGATCCGTGAGGCCGCGGCCACACGCAGGCGGCAACCGGCACGCCACGCGGCTCGCTGAACCCGGTCCGAGGCGATGGATGGGGCAAGATGTCACCTGTGACAGCTCGGGCGCTACCGGACAACTTCGACCGTGTCCACCTCGTGGGGATCGGCGGCGCCGGCATGAGCGGCCTCGCCCGGCTGTTGCTGCGGCGCGGCGCCTACGTGTCCGGAAGCGACGCCCGGGACACCCGCCGATTGGCCGCGCTACGGGCACTCGGGGCCCACGTGGCGATTGGTCATGATCCGCACCATCTCGGCGACGCCCGTACTTTGATCTTCTCCCAGGCCATTCCGGCGGGAAATCTGGAGGTCGAGGAGGCGAAAAAACGTGGCCTGCGTGTTGTTTCGCGGGCCGCCGCGCTTGCCGCGCTGATGCAGGGATTCCAGGGGCTCGCGGTTGCCGGTACCCATGGGAAGACGACGACCACGCTGATGGCCACCGTCGCGATGCAGGCGTGCGGCGCCGACCCGTCGTTTGTCACCGGCAGCGACATCAATGAGGCCGGCTCCAACGCGCACGCCGGCTCGGGCGAGATCTTCATCGCTGAGGCCGATGAGAGCGACGGCGGATTTCTGCTGCTTGAGCCGTTCGGCGCGGTCGTCACCAATGTCGAAGCCGATCATCTTGATTACTACCGTCAGCGTGAAAACGTCGAGACCGCGTTCGCGCGGTTCGTCGACGGTGTCGATCCGGACGGTTTTGTGGTGGCCTGCCTGGACGACCCCGGCGCGGCCAGGCTCGTCACGGCGCTGCGGGACTCCGAAGGCAGCTCGGGGACACCGCGGGTCACCACCTATGGCGAGTCGGTGGACGCCCACGTCCGGGTGGAGCTCGCGATGGTCTCGCCGACCGGCTCCACCTGCGAGGTGGTCGTGCGCGGCAGACGGTTGGGCGAGCTGACCCTGCGGGTACCCGGGCGGCACAATCTGCTCAACGCGGCCGGTGCGCTGGCCGCCGGGCTGGAGCTCGGCCTGCCCGCGGCCGGCCTGTTGGAGGGGCTGGCCGGGTTCGCCGGCGTCCGCCGCCGGTTCGAGGCCAAGGGCAGCGTCGAGGGCATCCGGGTGGTCGACGACTATGCCAACCATCCGACAAAGATCATGGCCGTGTTGCGGACTGCCCGTGACGTCGCCGAGGGCGGCCGGGTCGTGGTCGCTTTCCAGCCGCACCTCTACAGCCGGACGGTTGCCTTCGCCGCCGAGTTCGGCGCCGCACTGGGCCTCGCGGATGCCGTGGTGGTCATGGATGTCTTCGGCGCGGGGGAACAGGAGCTCCCGGGGGTCAGCGGTGCGACGATCGCCTCCCGAGTGCCGCTGCCCGCCGACCAGGTCGTCTACGAGCCGTCCTGGTCGGCCGCGGCGGGCCGGGTCGCGGCGTTCGCGCGTCCGGGCGACCTGGTGCTCACCATCGGAGCAGGCGACGTGACTCTGCTCGGCGGGGAGCTCCTGCGCGTCCTCGCCGAACGGGCAACCCTGTCCAGCTGAGACAGCATCCGGATCTTGAACCCGCCCTGTCTTACACGCGTGACCGTTTCTTCGTGTGATCCCTGAGAAGGGCTCTCAACACGTGACATCGGCTCGAGTGGTTCGTGCCGTTACTCTCGGGATCGATGTGTCGGTCGTACTCTGCGATGAGAAGTGAGGGTTTCGAGCTGGAGCCTCCAGCTCGAAACCCTCACCCGACGAACGCTGCGCCGCGGGCCACATGCTGGACAGAGGTGGGCACCGGGGCCGCCCAACGGCGATCGGTGATCCCGGCCACGAGCGACGCGAACGCGCTGGCCGCATGGTCGAAGCGGGCTCGTGTTTCAGCGGATCCGGCACCATTCACCTGTCGAGTCATAGTCCGTTGGGGTCAGCCAGGTCAACGCCGGCTCACGAGGTGACGTCGCGGAGTGGGAGCGGGCCGAGGCCGCCGGGGAGATCGGCACGATGCGGGCGATGTCGGGTAACGGATGGTGTGTCCCGGCTACTTTGATGCCGCCGGTGAACAGAATCCGGGTGACGGGGCCGGGGTGCGTAGGTCGTTGAGGCCATCCTGATGACCGGAACCACCTACCGTTCGGCCGAATGTCGTCCGACAGTAGGTGGAATCGGTCGCTATGGCGGCCGCCCTTGTAGGTGCCAGTGAAGATCCGGGAGGCAGATCCTGGTCAGGACAGGTGTGGCGGTGCGGCGGCGAGGAGTTCGTCGAGCAGCACGGCCCGGTGACTGATGTAGGCCGGTTCGCCCCGCTCGTCGCTACCCAGCGCGTATATGTGGGCTGTCGCCGGACCGCCGTCCCGTTCGATCCGCCAGAATCGGGCGATACCGGCGCGGGCGTACTCGCCCGGTTTGATCGTGCGGTCCAGGTTCTCCGAGCCCGGGGAGACGACCTCCACCACGAGCAGGGTGTCGGCCGGGTCGATCCACACGGTGCCCCGCGGGGCCGGGCGGCGCAGGACGAGCACGTCGGGACTACGGCCACTGGATGATTCGGTGATCCGGAGACCGGGCGTGGCCAGCACCCGGTCGGGACTGTAACCGTTGGTGACCAGCCATACCACGAGCTGTGTGATCAGCGTGGCGTGTTCGGTATCGGCTGGCGGCATGACCAGCAGGTTCCCCTCGGCGAGTTCGTATCGATGGAGCTCGTCGGCCGCGGCCAGCTGGGTCACGTCGTCCAAAGTGAGTGCTCGTCCGGGCAGCTGCACCACCAACGGGGGCGTCGGGTGGACGACCGTCATGCCGATCTCCCCTCGGCTGCCCGAGCAGTATCCGATCTTCAGTGTAACGGTGGTCGTGTGCAGCGGCGGTGCGTGGGGCGTGGGGCATGGGAAACGGGGCGTGGCCGTGGGGAACCGGGGCCCGGCGTGGTGTTCACTGCCTGTCGTGACCGGTGAGAACCCTCAGCACGTTCGCTTCCTCGGAATAGCCGGGGCGGGCCTGTCCGCGCTCGCCCACATCCACCTGGCCCGTGGCGGGATGGTCAGCGGCAGCGACGCCCAGGACGCACCCCGCCTGGACGCTCTGCGCGCCGCCGGCGCCCGGGTTCGGGTCGGAGCCGTCACCGACCCGGCCGTGCTGGCCGCGGAACTGACCGGCGTGGACGTCGTCGTGGCGTCCAGCGCGTTCCCCGACGACCATCCTGAGCTGGCGGCCGCACGGCGGTGCGGTGTCCCGGTCCGCCGACGCAGCGACTGGCTGCCGCAACTGACCGCCGGCTACGACCTGATCGCGGTCGCCGGCTCGCACGGCAAGACCACCACGTCCGCGATGCTCGCCCTGGTGCTGCGGGCCGCTGGGGTCGACCCGACCGCGGTGATCGGCGCCGAGGTCGCGCAGCTCGGTGGCAACGCGCTGGTCGGAGCCGGAGCGCTGTTCGTCCTGGAGGCCGACGAGTACGGCGGGGCGTTCGCGAACCTCGACCCCGCGCTTGCCGTGATCACCAACGTCGAGTGGGAGCATCCCGACCTCTTCCCCGATGAGGCGGCCGTGCTCGCGGCCTTCACCGCGTTTGCCGCGCGGGTCCGCCCCGGCGGAACGCTGGTCGTCTGCGGGGACCATCCCGGCGTTCAGGCGGTGCTCGCGGCTCTGCCGGCCGGGCATGCCAGAGTCGTCGACTACGGTCTCCAGGCCGCCCGGACCTGGCGGGCGGTGGACCCGCGCCCGACGCCGGACGGCGGCATCCAGGCCACGGTCAGCCGGGACGGGCACGATATCGGGACGCTCACGCTTGCGTTGCCGGGCGTCCACACCGTTCTCAACGCGCTCGCGGCGCTCGCCGTCGCCGCGGAGCGGGGCCTTGCCGTGCCCGACACTCTCGCGACCCTTGCGACCTACACCGGTGCGGCCCGCCGGTTCGAGCGGGTCGGCATCGCCGCATCGACCGACCGCCACGGACCGTTGGAGATCGTCGATGACTACGCCCACCACCCGACCGAGATCAGGGTGACGCTGGCAGCGGCCCGCCAGCGGGCCGGCTCGCGCCGGGTGTGGGTTGCCGTGCAGCCGCACACGTTCAGCCGGCTCGCCGCCCTGATGGATGATTTTGCCGAGGCGTTCACCGATGCCGACCGGGTGTACGTCACCGACATCTACGCCGCTCGTGAGCACGACACCCTGGGGCTGCACGCCTGCGACCTCGCCAAGAAGATCTTCGTGCCGGAGACGACGTACTACGTCCCATGGGCGGAACTCACCGACCGGCTCACCACCGACCTGTCGGTCAGTCTGCCGGCCGCGCCGGACGGCGTCCTGCTGCTGACCCTGGGGGCCGGCACGATAACCGACGTGGGTCGGTGGGTACTCGACGCGTTGGGATAGCGGCGCTCGGGCAGACGTGCCGCATGTCAGCGCCATGTCGGCTGGCGGACAGTGACGTAGCCGACGCGGATATGGGACCGTGCTCGGCGAACTCGGCGAACTCGGCATCGGGGCCACGCCGGCCACGCGGTGACATGGCATGGTCCTGCAGTGATTTGGGGGAGAGATAATGAGCGGTCTTTCCATGCCGGAGGTTCCGTCGGCCGATCAGCCGTCGGACCAGCCGTCGGATCAGGATCAACCGCCTCGCCCGGCCCTGCGGTTACGCGAGCGGTTGACGGGTTATCTGTCGACCGGGGTGACCGAGGACTTCCAGGCCGGCTGGTCCGCCGGTCAGGGAACGGCCGATCACGGTTTCGTCGACGCGCTCGCGGGCTCCAAGGATCTTCTCGGGCGGTCCGGGCGAACATCGGTCGAGATAGTCCTCACGGTTGACTTCGAGGACGCCGACGCGCTTGTTCATGACCAGGCCACGCCGGGGCGCCCGTCGGGCAGCGTGCGGATCCCGGTGCTGTCCGCAGATCCGCTGACGATTGTCGGCGGCGAAGTCGTGCTGTTCGAACCCGTTGTCACCCAGGTCGAGACCTGGCACGTTCGTTATCGGCTGTCACTGGTCGCAGCTGACGGTGATGGCTACGTTCTCGACGGCTTCAAGGTTCTGCACGACCGCCCTGGTTTCGATGCGTGGTCGGATGCGACAACCCTTTACTTCACCGTGGGATCGGTCACCGCTGGGACACTCGGCGTGGGCATTGCGCGTATCGCGTTCGCGGACTTCGTCCGGAATCTGCGGGCGGTTGAGGTACTGGGCGTTCCCGCCGGCCGCCGCCGGTCCTATGAACTGGCAGTCGTCAAGCTGCTTGCCGGATACCTGCTGCGGATCTACGGTGGCCCGCTGGACGAGGCCCGCCGATTCCCCGCCGCGCCCAGTCGTCTTCCAGAGCGGCCGTCGCGCCGGCAGCTACGCCTGCCGGTTCCCGAGGTTCGGTGGTGCGGTGCGGGTGGCCGTTGGCATGAGGGAACCGAGGTGGGGATGGACGGCTGGCTGCGGCTCATCCGGTACCAGGGCGGGACCAAGGGGCCGGTCCTGCTGGCCTCCGGATTCGGCATGTCGACGTCGGCGTTTCTGGCGGACACGATCCGCACCAACCTGACCGAGTTCCTCGTCGAGCAGCAGTACGACGTGTGGTTGTTCGACTACCGCGCATCCATCGAGCTGCCCTCCTCAGCGGGTCAGTTCAGCATCGACGTCATCGCCACGCAGGACTGGCCGACCGCCGTCGACGAGGTCCGGCGCGTCACCGCGGCGCCGAGCGTGCAGGCCTACGGGCACTGCGTGGGTTCGGCGTCACTGCTGATGGCGCTGGCGGTGGGCAAACTGCCGGGGGTCCGCTCGGCGGTCTGCGCGCAGTTCCCGCTGCATCCGGTCACCTCGCCGCTGAACCGGTTCAAGGCCGCGGCGCGGGTCGGGGAGCTGCTGGGCGGTGTCGGCCTGAGCCTTGTTCGGCCGGGGCGGTTCACCCCGCCCGGCGTCGCGGTAGACCTGACATTGCGGGCGCTGCCGATGGCCGGTTCCGAACGATGCGGTCAGGCGTTGTGCCGTTGGATCAACGCCATCTACGGCTGCACCCATCGCCACGCGCGACTGAACCAGGCGACCCATGAGGCGCTCAACGACATGTTCGGTGTCGGTAACCTCACCGCGTTACGGCACCTGGCGTTGATGATGCGGGGGAGCAGGGCCGTCGATGACCGTGGCCAGGACGTCTACACCACGAGCGCGGAGTTCCTGCGGCTGCCCATCCGCTTCCTGCAGGGAACGGACAACTACATCTTTCTGCCGGATGGAAGCGCGCGGACCATGCACTGGCTTCGCGAGGCCAACGGCCCCGGCCTGTACAGCCGTAGCCTGCTACCCGGTTACGCCCACCTTGACGCGATCATCGGTCAGGATGCCGACCGCGACGTCTACCCCCTCATTCTGAGCCACCTCGAGCCCACCGCCGCGCTCTGATCACCGGCCGGTGATGCCCGGCCGGTGATCAGTCGAGGGTCATCCGTGCGGCGATCGTCCGGACCGTTTCGAGTCCAAGATCGGCAGCTGTCGTGAGTGCGGCCGCACGCAGGTCGCGGGCGCGTTCCCGGTCGCCGGGGGCGTTGCGGGAGACCAGAATGCCCGCGTACTCCACCTGCGTCAGTGCGACGAACGGTCGGGCTGACATGGTGTGGTGGCGTTCAAGCGCTGTCTCAAGGTGTGCGCAGGCGGCGTCCCACCGTCCGAGCGTGCCCGCGAGCACACCGAGATGGTGGGCCACCGCACCGAGGAAGCCCGCCAGACCGATGGTGGCGTTGTGACGGACGAAGGGCAGCGCGAGGTCGTAGAGGGCCTGTGCCCAGGCTTGGTCGCCGACCGAGACGGCCGCGCGGGTGAGTGCGACGATCGTCCCCCACCACAGGTAGTTCTCGTCGAGCGCGGCCGGGGCGGTCGGTGAGATGGCGCCGAGGATGTTTCTGACCTCCTCGTCGGCGCCCCGCTCGGCCTCGACCCACGCCTTGAGCGCCGGCCAGATTCGCATCTCCGGCCGTCGGGCGGCGATGTCGTCGATGTGCCCCGCGGTATCGCCCAGGCCACCGCGCAGCCACATCGTGGGAATCGCCTGGCCGATGGCGATCAGTTCGGTCTGGGGATGGCCGATCTGGTGAAGCCGGGCGTGCAGCTCGTCGGAGTCGGCCTGTGCATGCGCGTAACGGCCTTCAAGCGCGGCGACGACAACGTCCCACATGGTCGCCATCCGCAGAAACTCGGGATGACGCAGTTCCCGGGCGAGGCCCGCGAGAGTGGCGGCGGTGTCTGTGGCCAGCTCGAAGTCGCCCCGCCGGAAGCGCGCGGTGAGTTTGACCCGCAATCCCTCGAGTAGTAATTCATGATCACAAAGCTCCTCGCCGAGCCGCAGGATCTCGGCGGCCGCGGCGAGCTGGTCGTCAACGTCGCGCGGGCCGTCCAGGGCCCAGCAACGGTGGTACAGGACGGCGGCGACGGTCGCCCGGTCATCCAACCGACGGGCGATCGTCTCCGCCTCGTCGCAGATGGCCACCCGCTCGGAATAGGGCCGCTCGTAGTGGGCCCAGTGAGCCAGCCGTCCGAGCACCCTGGCGCGCGGGGCGCTGTCAGCGGCACCGAGTCGCTCCAGCGCTTCGGTGAGAAGCGCCCGTGCCTGCGCGTTCGGGCTAACCGCCGCCGGCAGGACCCCGCCGTAGCCGAGCGCTGCGCGGACGAAAAGCGCAGCCGCATCCGGACCGGCATCCGGACCGGCATCCGGACCGGCCGAGCGGGCGACCGCTGCGGCTCGCTCGAAGCGTGCGTCCCGGGCCCGATACTCCCCGGCCCGGCCGTGGGCATCACCAAGGGTGAGCAAAAGTTCACAAAGCTGCGTCTCGCTGCCTCCTCCGTGCCGGTCCAGGACCTCCAGTGCCCGGCCGTAGTGGAATACGGCGTTGTCGAACGCTGCCTCCTGCAGCGCGCGGTCGCCGGCGAGGCGCGCGTAATAGGTGGTCCGGTCGGTAACAGCCGGGTCCGTGCATTCCCAGTAGTGGTGGGCGAGCTCGGCCGGTGCCGTTCCCGGACGCTCCGCCAGGATGTCGGCGATCCGCCGGTGCAGCCGTGCGGTACGGGTACGGCCCAGACCGTCGCGCAGCACCCGGCGCACCACCGAATGGGCGAAGACGTAGCGTGCGGGGGCGTCGGAAGCCTCATGTACCAGGCCGGCCTGCCCGGCCTCGTCGAGCAGGTCGAGCAGGTCGAGGTCATCGATCGGTGCCGCGGCGGCCAGGACGTCGATGTCGAATTCGTGGCCGATCACCGACGCGACGGCGAGCGTCGGCCGGCACTGCGGGGACAGCCGGCTCAGGCGCCACCGCACCACATCGCGCACCGTTTCAGGGATCTCTACGGCCCCGGAGCCCGTCCGAGGCCCGGGTTCTCCGGAAGGTGACGCCAACGCTTCGAGGTCGACCAGGTGGCGCACCATCTCGGTCAGGAAGAACGGGTTGCCCGCCGTGTCGGCCTGTAACTCGAGGGCCAGCTGGCGGCCTGGTTCGGCGAGGTCCCGACCCCAGACCCGCCCGACCAACGCCACGGTCTCCTCGGGGTCGAGCCCGCCCAACCGCACCCGCCGGCACTCGGTGTCGCGAGTCAGTGCCGGCAGGAAGGACGCCAGCTCTCCGTGGCCCGTGTCGCGGTAGGTGGCCATCACCAGCAGCGGGGTCGCCCGCGGCAGCCGCATCAGGTGCGCCAGCAGGAGTAGCGACGAGCGGTCCGCCCACTGCAGGTCATCGAGGATGGCGACCACGGGACGTCGGGAGGCGATCGCGCGCAGCCAACCGTCGAGGGCCTCGAACAGGCGAAAGCGCTCGGCCTCGGCGTTGCCGGCCAGGGGGGCACCGACAACCCCGACGCGCTCGGTAACCTCGGGGAACAGCCGGGAGATCTCGTCGGCGTGCTCGCCGAGCTCGGCGCGCAGCACGGACTTCGGGCGGGTGCGGGCGTACTCACCCAACGCCACCCGGTATCCCTGGTAGGGAGCGAGAATCTCTTCGTCCCAGCGGCCGTAGAGCACGAGCCCACCGTCGTCGCGTGCCGTCCGCGCCACCTGCGCAGCCAGAGTGGTTTTGCCGATGCCGGGCTCCCCGCTGATCAGCGCGAGTACCCGGACCCCCGATCGAGCCCGGTCCCAGGCCTCCCGGAGCACGCGAAGCTGGTGCGTCCGGCCGACGAAGGGCGCGTCCGCCGCGTTGTCCAGCCAGCCCAGGTGCCGGGCGCCCGGCTGGTCGACGTCGTCGGCGTCAGCCGGTTCGCTGTCCGGAGCGGCCAGCAGCGAGGAGTCGGGGGTCCGCAACGGGGCGAACGTATCGGGGAGGCCGGGTATCACCAGCTGCCAGATCCGCTCGGCCCGATCGAAGTCCTTCAGCCAGTGTTCGCCGAGATACCGGACGTCGAAACCGGTGGACAGACCGTCCTCCACGAGCGAGTGCGTGGTCTCCGACAACAGCACCTGACCGCCGTGTCCCGCGGAACACAGCCGGGCGGCGCGATGCACTCCGAGCCCGACGAAACGGTCGGTCCACGGGGTTGGTTCGGTGGTGTGGATGCCCATCCGCACGCGGATCCGGGCGTCGGCCGGCCAGGCGTGGGCCGCCAGGGCGTGTTGAGCCGCCACAGCCGCGGCCACCGCGTCCTTGGATGTGCGGAATTCGATGAAGAACGAGTCACCCTGGGTGTCGATCTCCCGGCCGCCGGCGATGCGGAATGCGTGACGCTGCAGACGCTGGCAGTCGGCCAGGATCTCACCGTAAAGATCACCAAACTGGCGGACGAGCCGGGTCGAACCCTCGATGTCGGTGAACAGCAAGGTCACCGTGCCCGTGGATGTCGGGTTCGGTCGGGCCCCGGGCTCACGCGGGGCTGGAGGTTCCGCGGGTTGAGTGGCTGCGTCACGGCTGGCTACCAGGCGCATCCGCGGGCCGGGCTCCGTGCCGGCCTCGTTCATCGCAAGCGGTCGGCCGGCAGGGCCGGCGGCCGTGTTGGCGGCTGCCACCTCGCACCCCCTTCGATTGCCCGGGGCCTTCATTGGCACGAAGGCCGGTGGTTGTTCGCTTTTGGTCCGCGTCGCCTTTTCAGGGCCGGCGACCCCGAAAAGATCACGATTTCGGCACCTTCGGCTCGTTGGGACTTCGGGTGCAGCTCGGTGGCTCAAGCCCGTCCCGGGATATCAAAACATCGGCGGGGAACGTGCGGGTAACCAGGGGTCCTCATCGGGGCCGCGCGGATCTGTCGGGTCGCTCCACCGCGCGATGGGACTCGGACCCCGGTGTGAAAAGAGCCATGATCGTACGGCCTCGGTCAACCGGCGGGATCGCAGCGAGGAATTACCGGACGTCGCTGTTGGTGTACAAATGAGCTCCTGCAGCCCGGGTTGTTTCCGATCCGGTAATCGAGCTGGTGCGTTTTGTGGTCACCTTCGGTCCTTCTTGCGTGCTTCGGATGCGGGACGTCGCTGCGCGCTGGCTGGGGCCGCTGGGGCCGCGTGGCGGTGGCCGCGGCGCTCGAGTCCCGGCCGGCACCGGTCCTCGCCCATTCCCGTCGCTCGTCGTCGCTCGTCGTTGCCGGTCATTGCCGGTCGGTTGCGGAATTCGAATTCGTTGTCCGTGCTTTGGCGTTTGGGGCTGATTTCGATGTTACGGGCGGTGTCGTATTGTCCTGAAAATAGGATCTCGTCCGGTGGCACGAAGTGGGGAGCCGCACCGGTCGACGCGGGGAATCGTTTCAGATCGGTGCCGCGGGTCGTTTTGTGTAAGACGACGTGTACGGTCTGTTCTGACGGGGTGCGCTGTTTTTGGTCGTACATATTCGGTTACCGCGCGTATCGCGTTGCGGCCGGTCGTGTCCGGAGCCGTCCATCCCGTGGTTCCGGCGACGATCAAAAATGGGTCCAGGTCGCCTGGATGTGGTGCGATCATGGTATTTTTCGCATCTTCGTGCTCGAGGTGGGACCCACCTTTCGAGTGTGTGTCGCGCCACGGGGTGGCGGTCGGCGGGTCATCATACCCGGATCGGGGGATCGAGCTGCAGCGGTCCGCTGGGTGCGCGATGATGTGACCCGATGGACGCGAAGGTTCGGCGTGACGCGCCGGGCGCGTCCTTGACCGCCGCGTTGCGCGTCCCTACTGTCCGGTCCACGGTTGGAAGTTGACATAACATTAACCGTCTAGCTGACGGTGAAGGTTGAAGCTCATCAACCGTTCCCTGCTCCAACCACTCGGCGCCGCCTTCCCCGCCGCACCGGGCGGCTGGGGCATGTCCCCCGTCCGCCCACCGATGCCGCTGGAGGACCGACACCGCATGGCAGCTCCTCAGAACTACCTGGCGGTGATCAAGGTCGTCGGGATTGGCGGTGGCGGCGTCAACGCCGTCAACCGCATGATCGAAGTCGGGCTCAAGGGCGTCGAGTTCATCGCGATCAATACCGACGCCCAAGCCCTGCTGATGAGCGACGCCGACGTCAAGCTTGACGTCGGCCGGGAGCTCACCCGAGGACTCGGCGCGGGTGCCGACCCAGAGGTCGGTCGCCAGGCTGCCGAAGATCATCGCGAGGAGATCGAAGAGGTCCTCAAGGGCGCCGACATGGTGTTCGTGACCGCTGGGGAAGGCGGTGGCACCGGCACCGGCGGCGCGCCTGTGGTGGCCAATGTCGCCCGGTCGCTCGGCGCGTTGACCATCGGTGTCGTCACCCGCCCGTTCACGTTCGAGGGGCGCCGCCGGGCTACCCAGGCGGACGCGGGAATCGACGCCCTGCGTAACGAAGTCGACACGCTCATCGTCATTCCGAACGACCGGTTGCTGGCGATGACGGATCGTGACATCAGCGTGCTGGACGCGTTCCGCAGCGCCGACCAGGTCCTGCTCTCCGGTGTCCAGGGCATCACCGACCTCATCACCACACCCGGTCTGATCAACCTGGACTTCGCCGATGTCAAGACCGTCATGTCGCATGCGGGCAGCGCGTTGATGGGTATCGGACGCGCCCGTGGGGACGATCGCGCCATCGTCGCGGCCGAACAGGCCATCGCCTCGCCTCTCCTGGAGGCCAGCATGGACGGTGCCCAGGGCGTGCTGCTGAACATCTCGGGTGGTTCCGATCTCGGCCTGTTCGAGATCAACGCCGCGGCCGAGCTGGTCGCGGACGCCGCCCACCCCGAAGCGAATATCATCTTCGGTGCGGTGATCGATGATGCCCTCGGCGACGAGGTTCGGGTCACGGTCATCGCCGCGGGCTTCGACACCGTCCAGGACCGCCGGACCCGCGGTCTGGCGAGCACCCGCCGGCCCGGCAATGGTCAGTCGGGTGCACCCGGGGCCGCCGGTGCGGGTACCGCCGGAGCGTCCGGAGCCCCTGCCGTGACGTCGGGCACGAGCTCCCCCTCGTCCCCGACGACGCCGTCCACCTCGCCGACGACGGTCGGGTCGCCGCCGATTTTCGCCCCGTCGACGCCGCAACCCCGACCGGTTGCCGCGGCACCGCAACCGGCGCACACACCGCCGCCCGCGTCCGCGCCGAACCCGCAGCCGACCTATTCCTCGCCGGCCGCCTACAACCCCCAACCGACGTTCGCCCCGTCCCAACCGGGTCAGCCGCGGACGTCGGCTCCCGGGCATGTGGCGGACGTGTCCGACGACCGGGACTACGGCAACGACGGCTCGTCGTCTCGACGCGACGGCGCCGAGTCCGGTGCCGATCAGGGCTACCCGCCGTATCGGGAGCCGCGGGAGGGCCATCGGCCGAGCTATCCGGCGCCGCGGCGGCCGGTCCGGCCGGTTGCCGAGGATGACGACGAGCTCGACGTCCCCGACTTCCTCAAGTAAGAGCGCCCGGCAACAGGGGCGTGGATGAAGAAGCGGGGCTGGGGTGCGTAGATCGCGAGGCGGCGGAGGGAGGCACCCTGGTGTTGGGTGTCGACCGACGGAGCCGGGGTACCCCGTGCATCGCGCAGCGATGGACGGGGAGCGATGCGGTGAGGTGCGTGCCCCGGCCCCGCGACGCCGCGTCCCCTGTTGCCGGTCGCTCTAAGAGCGCCCGGCACGTACGAGCGCCTGGCAGCAGGGGTGTGGATCAAGGAGTGGGGTCGGGGTGCGTAGCTCGCGAGGCGGCGTCCCCGTTGCCGGTCGCTCTGAGAAGGTCCGGGGCGGCGCTGTGAGCGGTTCTGGCGGCCCCGACCCGGTGTCGGCGTCAAATGGTGGCGCCACCGCCGGCGCGCGGGCGGAGCTGGCCGTGAGCGCCACGGGCGGGCGGCACGAGGATCTGCGGCTCAACCTCGCCGACGTCGGCGACCGGATTGCCGCCGCGGCGGCTGCGGCGGGGCGTGCCGCCGGTGAGCTCACCCTTGTCGCGGTGAGCAAGACCTGGCCGGCGGCGGATGTCGTGGTGTTGTGCGGGCTGGGGGTCACCGACTTCGCAGAAAACCGTGACCAGGAGGCCCGCCCGAAGGTGGCGGATGTGACGAAGCACCTATTTGACAGCGAGGTTTCGGCTGCGTCCCCGCTGGTGTCTCCGCCGGTGTCTCCGCCCCGTTGGCATTTCGTCGGCCAACTTCAGCGCAACAAGGCACGGTCGGTGACCAGATGGGCGCATTGGGTTCAATCGGTCGACCGGGCGTCGTTGGTTACCGCGCTGTCCACCGCGGCGGTCGTGCACGGTCGGGAGATCGTCGTCTGCCTGCAGGTGTCGCTGGACGGCCATGGCGTCGACGCCGGTCGAGGCGGAGCGTTGCCGGCCGAGATACCCGCCCTCGGCGACCTCGTGGCGGCCATGCCGGGCCTCGTCCTCGCCGGGGTGATGGGGGTTGCGCCACGTGATGTGCCAGCTCGCCCGGCCTTCGCCGGGTTACGTGAGGTTTCGGACGTGCTTCGGCGGGAGCATCCCGAGGCGTCGGTGATCAGCGCTGGCATGTCCGGGGACCTTGCGGACGCAGTGGCCGAAGGCGCGACACACCTTCGCATCGGGACGGCTTTGTTCGGTCAACGGCGTGGTGTCCCTTAGAGTCGCGCCCATGGGTGTCGCGCGCAGGGCGATGGTCTACCTCGGCCTGGCCGAGGAGGACGAAGACTACCTCGAAGACGAGTACGACGATGGCGGTCACGACGCCGGCCACGCCGATCGGCGTGACGACCGGCGTGACGACCGGCGTGACGCCCGTGAGCCCATGCCCGCGGAGCGGTCGGTTCGTCGTATTGATGCACGTGAGGAGCCGCCTGCGATGCCGCGTCGTCCCCCGGTCGAACAACTCCGGCCGACAGGTCCGGTCCCGATGCGCCGACCACCCGCGGCCGAGGAGCCGTCGCCTTATCGCATCACCACCCTGCAACCGCGCAGCTACAACGAGGCACGGCAGATCGGGGAGGAGTTCCGCGACGGGACTCCGGTTATCATGAATTTGACCGAGATGGATGACGTCGATGCCAAACGGTTGGTCGACTTCGCAGCGGGCCTGGTCTTCGGCCTGCGGGGGTCGATCGAGAAGGTCACCAACAAGGTGTTCCTGCTCTCGCCGCACAACGTCGAGGTCACCGAGACCGACAAGCGGCGCATCCGCGAGGGTGGCTTCTACAATCAGTCTTGATCATATGTCAACTGTCACCGGACCACGGTCCCCGCAGGCACAGGAGAGTCCGCCATCGGCGCACTTGGTGACGTGATCTCTGCGCTGCTGCTTGTCTATCTGCTGCTGATGATTGCGCGTGCAGTGATAGATCTTGTGCTCTCGATGAGCCACACCTTCAGACCCGCCGGAGTCCTGGTACTAGTCTTTGAGTCTGTGTACACAGTCACCGACCCTCCGTTGAGATTCGTCCGGCGGTTCATTCCTCTCCTGCGGGTGGGTAGCGTCGCGTTCGACCTCGGATTTTTATTGATCTTAATTGTGATCATGGTCTTGCGGAGACTCGCGGATGGCCTGTGACGAAGTCGCGGACACGGCGAACGCGCGCGGCAGACCGCCGCTGGACCGCCCTCTCCGGGGGAGCGGCAATGCCGCATCATGAGGAGGCGACGTGGCTCTGACACCGCAGGACGTGCAGAACAAGGTCTTCAGCCCGACCCGGTTCCGCACCGGTTACAACGAGGACGAGGTCGACTCCTTCCTCGACGATGTCGAGAGCGAGCTCACCAGACTTCTGGACGAGAACACCGACCTGCGTCGACAACTCGACGAGGCACGTCGCGCGGGCGGCGGCGGCGGCCCAGGTGTACCCGCCCAGATGCTTGAGGAGAACCAACAGCTGCGCCGGCAGCTGGAAGAGGCGCGGCGCCAGGTAGGCCAGGCACAGGCGCAGGCCGCGCAGGCGGTTGCGGCCGCACAGGCCGCCCGCGAACGCCCCTCCGCTGCGCCGGCTGCGGCGACGGCGGTGATGCCGGCGGTGCCGGCGCCATCCCAGGCTGCGACGACCCGCACCGGCAACTCCCAGCTCGATGCCGAGATCGAACAGCGGGTGGCCCGCACGCTCGTCCTGGCACAGCGTACGGCGGACGAAGCGTTGCGGGAGGCCCGCAACGAATCCGACCGGGCGCGGCGTGAAGCCCGTGCGGACGCCGACCGCATCATCGGAGAGGCCCGGGCGCACGTCACCGAGCAGCTCGGTGGCCTAGAGGACGACAAGCGCCGGTTGGAGGGCCAGGTCGAGCAGCTGCGCGCATTCGAGCGGGAGTACCGCACGCGGCTGCGCGCCTATCTGGAGATGCAGCTACGCGACCTGGACGGCATGCCGACCCAGCCGGCCGTCGGCCCGGGCGGCACCCCGCGGCCTCCGCTCAACCCCGGCACCGGCGCACCGCCCCCGCCGCCGCCGGCCGGGATCGCAGCCGGCTCACACCCGGCACCTGGTCCGGGTGCCACGTCGGCGTTCCCACCTGGGCCGCCGCTGGGCGCGGGAGCGATGGCACGGGGAAGTGACAACGGCGGCGTCCGCGGGCCCGACCTGGAACCCGCCCGTCGGGATCCGAGCGGGCTCCAGGACTTCTAGCGACACCGCAGGACACTTCTAGAAACGCCTGACCGGCGGGAGCCTGGAGCGCCCGCCGTCGACGGTCAGCCGGCCTGATCAGCCGGGCTCAGCCAGACTTAGCCAGAATGTCAGTCCGAGATCCGGCGCGGTGTGCCCGTCCCCACCGGCCGGAGTCGGCTCTGCGGTGTCGGTACCCGGGGTGGCCGGAGCCCCGGCGTGCTGCGTGAAGGTCACGGCGAGGATCTCGGCTGCCACGATGGAGCCGTGTTCCCGCAGCGCCTGCTCTGTTTCCGGCCTGTCCGCCGACCACCGGACCTCGACGCGGTCGGTGATGTCCAGGCCGGAGGTCTTGCGGGCATCCTGGAGGACTCGCACCACGTCCCGGGCGATGCCGGCGCGTTGCAGCGCGGGAGTGATCTCCAGGTCGAGGGCGACGGAGAGGCCTGACTCCGAGGTCACCGCCCATCCCTCCCGCGGCGTCTCGGTGATGATCAGATCATCGCCGGCGAGGTCGAGCCGCTCACCGTCCACCTCGACCGTGAGACGGCCGTCCACGGGTGGGCCGGCGGTGGCGATCGCAGCCGCGACCAGCGGTGTCCGCTTGCCGAACCGGCGACCCAGCGCCCGGAAGTTCGGCTTCACGGTCACGTCGACCACGTCGGCGGTGGCGCCCTCGACGGTGGTGACGTTGAGCTCCTCGGCAATCTGAGCGCGCAGGTCCGCGGGGAGCCCGGCGAACTCGGGCGCCGCCACGACCGCGCGGGCCAGCGGCTGGCGCGTCCGCAC
Organism: Protofrankia sp. Cas3; assembly: GCF_963555955.1. Classification (NCBI taxonomy): domain Bacteria; kingdom Bacillati; phylum Actinomycetota; class Actinomycetes; order Frankiales; family Frankiaceae; genus Protofrankia; species Protofrankia sp. Cas3. The sequence continues at coordinate 46,201 of NZ_CAUVXP010000004.1, read as the reverse complement.
GCCGCTGCTCGCTCTGGCCGCCCGCCCGAGCTCGACCAGCCGGCGGACGAGGTCCATCTGGGCCGCCAGCCGCGCGTCCACGAGATCACCCGACGCCGCCGGCCAGCCGGCCAGGTGGACCGAGTCCGGGGCCTGCGGTTGGACGCCGACCACCAGTTTCGACCACAACGCGTCGGTCAGGAACGGGGTGAACGGGGCCATCAGCCGGGTCACGCCGTCCAGGCAGGCGTAGAGGGTCTCCATGGCGTCCGGATCGGCGTCCCAGAAGCGTCGCCGGGAGCGCCGCACGTACCAGTTGGACAGGTCGTCGATGAACCGGGCCAGGCGTCGGCCGGCCCGCAGCGAGTCGAAGGCGTCCAGGGCTTCGGTGACCTCCGTGATGGTCGCATGTAGTTCCGAGTACGCCCAGCGGTCGAGCACGGGCCGCGTGCGCGGGTCGGACGCCGCAGCGCGCCCCGGTGCCCAGCCGCCGGCATTGGCGTAGAGGACGAAGAACGACGCGGTGTTCCAGTAGGTCAGCAGCACCTTGCGGACGATGTCCTCAAGGGCCTCGTGGCCGACCCGGCGGTCCGACCAGGGTGACCCGGCCGCGAGCATCAGCCAGCGCACCGCGTCCGCGCCGTGCCGGTCGAACAGCTCGAACGGGTCCAGCACGTTACCGATGTGCTTGCTCATCTTGCGGCCCTCGGCGTCCAGGAGCAGGCCCAGACACAGCACGGTCTCGTAGGCGGAGCGGTCGAACACCAGCGTTCCGACGGCCATCAGCGTGTAGAACCAGCCGCGGGTCTGGTCGATGGCCTCGCAGATGTACTGCGCCGGGTACTGGCCCTCGAACTGCTCGCCGTTGCGGTGTGGCGCTCCCCATTGGGCGAACGGCATCGCTCCGCTGTCGTACCAGACGTCGATCACCTCGGGGACGCGCCTGGCCACGGCCGAACAGGTCGGGCAGGCGATCGTCACGTCGTCGACGAACGGCCGGTGCGGGTCCAGCGCGGACAGGTCACGCCCGGCCAGGGACGACAGTTCCAGCAGCGATCCGACGCAGGTCAGGTGGGTAGGGTCGGCTGTGCAGCGCCAGATCGGCAGTGGCGTGCCCCAGTAGCGGTTGCGTGACAGTGCCCAGTCGACGTTGCCGCGCAGCCACTCGCCGAACCGTCCGTTCTTGATTCTTTCGGGGTGCCAGTCGGTGCGCTCGTTCTCGGCCAGCAGCCGGTCGGCGATCGCGGTCGTCCGGATGTACCAGGACGGCAGCGGGTAGTAGATCAACGGTGTGTGGCAGCGCCAGCAGTGTGGATAGCTGTGGGTGTAGTCCTGCGCCCGCCACAGCACCCCACGCGCGCGCAGGTCGTCGACAAGGGCCGCGTCCGCGTCCTTGAAGAACACCCCACCTACCAGCGGCGTGCCGGCGACGAACCGGCCGTCGCGACCCACCGGGTTGACCACGGGCAGGCCGTAGGCGCGGGCGACCGCGAGGTCCTCCGCGCCGAAGGCCGGGGCCTGGTGGACCAGGCCGGTACCGTCGGTGGTGGTGACGTAGTCGGCGAGTACCACCGAGTGCGCGGGCGTGGCGCCCGCGGCCGTGGCGCCGAAATCCGCCGGCGGCAGCAGCTCGAACGGCCGGGCGTAGGTCACGCCGGCGAGATCGGCTCCCCGCACGGTCTGGACGACCTCGGCGTCCGGTCCGACCGCGGCACCGAGCAGCGGCTCGGCCACCAGCACCAGCTCGCCGGCACGCCCGCCGGCCGCGGTCCGGGCGACCACATAGGTGACCTCGGGATGCACGGCGACCGCGGTGTTGGACACCAACGTCCACGGGGTCGTCGTCCAGACGAGCAGGCTGACACCCGCCTCGCCGAGCGGGCCGGCGGTCACCGGGAAGCGGACGTAGACCGAGGGGTCGACCACGTCGGCGTAGCCCTGGGAGACCTCGTGGTCGGACAGGGGTGTCTCGTCCCGCGGGCAGTACGGGGTGACGCGATGGTCCTCGACGAGCAGCCCCTTGTCGAAGATCTTCTGCAGGGACCACCAGACGCTCTCGATGTAGGGGGTGTCCATCGTGCGGTAGGCGTTGTCCAGATCACACCAGTAGCCCATGCGCTCGGTCATCCGGGAGAAGTCCGCGACATGGCGCAGCACCGACTCGCGGCAGCGGGCGTTGAACGCGGCGATACCGAAGGCCTCGATGTCACTCTTGCTGGTGAAACCCAGTTCCTTTTCCACGGCGAGCTCCACGGGCAGGCCGTGGCAGTCCCAGCCGGCGCGGCGCGGCACGTGGAAGCCCCGCATCGTGCGGTACCGGGGGAACAGGTCCTTGAAGACCCGGGCTTCGACATGGTGGGTGCCGGGCTTGCCGTTGGCGGTCGGCGGACCCTCGTAGAAGATCCATTGTGGCCCGTCCGCGGTCGCGTCCAGCGAACGCTGGAAGACCTTCAGGTCCGTCCAGCGACCGAGGACCTCGCGTTCGAGGGCGGGCAGGTCGACCTGGGTCGGCAGCGGTGGGAAGGCGGGCTGCGCGTCCCCGGGTGTCTTGTGATCAGGCGTCTCGCGGGCAGGCATGGTGTGTCTCCGTCGGGATCAGGCTCCAACGGAGGGACGACACCCCGCGGTACCCGGCGTGTCGCCGGGGCGCGGTGGTACCGCGGTACCACCCTCCTTGCCGTTCGGGACGCCGGTGTGCGGCGGCCTGGACGACCACTCGTCGCGCGCGGTACCGGATCTACTGGGGGCGGGGGCGCCCTGTTCTTCCGGCAGCTCAGGGGTGATCTTCACGACGCGCTGGCCGCCGGGCTTCCACCGTCCCCGGTTCGCTCGACGCCCGTAACCGGCCGTCTCTGGCTGCGCCCGCCGCTACTTGTCCCGTCGTCGCCGTCCGCTGTAACCAGCGTAGTGGACGCTGCGGGTCCCGCCGTCACCTGCCGGCACTCGTCGGCCGATGGTGATGATCGGTGTGCTCCTCGCTGTGGTGGTCGTGGTGGTCGTGGTGGTCGTGGTGGTCGGCGTCGCCCGGGCCGGGGGCCTGCGGGTGGGGGACCGCCTGGCGCCGTGCCGGCTGGCGGACCGGCCGGCGTGACGGGCGGCGCGTCGACCGGCGGGGCGCCGGCAGGTAGGTGCTCGCGGAGTCGCCGCGCAGCAGCCGCACCGGCCAGTAGACGGCGCGGACCAGACCGGTACAGCGACGCAGTGACACCCCCAGCGCGCGGGTGCCCAGTGGTCCCCGGTAGCGGTCGACCTTGTGGACGCGGGTGTGGCAGTGGTGGCAGATGGGGACCAGATCACGGTTGGACTCGTGGCCCGAGCCGGCCCTGAAGTAGTCGACGTGGTGCGCGTGGTAGCCGATGCCGGCTGGTCCATCCCGCCACGGCTTCCCGCAGATGTGGCAGGGACGCTTGCCGGTTTCGGCGAGCCACCGCCGTCGCCTGGCCCGCCACTCGGGACCACCCACATACTCGCCGTGACTGCGGTAGCCGTTCAGTCGCAGCGTGATGTGGAATCGTCCGCGTTCGATCCAGCGGTCCACGTGCCCAGCGACGCTGAGCGCCACGCAGACGCCCAGAACCACCCCGATCCACTGCAGGGTCCGCCCGGACGCCAGCCGCCACCACTGGTCCGCCGTTGTCTGCGCGATGCCCCACAGGGCACCGAAGGCGTTCGCCACTGTGCTCACTCGCTGCTCACTCGCTGCTCACTCGTCCCCCACCATCGTCCCCGACCACGTCGTCCCGATCGTAGTGACGATTATGGTCCGTTCTGTCCGCCGACGTGGGTAACCTGCCGCTTGGCCGCGGCGGCCAGGCCATCGGGACCCGGCCACGGGCTCGTTGGAACTCTGCTTCGGTGGGCGTCAAGGCCGGCGGTCCTGCCGTCCGTGGTGGACGTGACTGCGACGGATCTGTCGCAGTCGTCCTGGACCAGGTATAATGCGGAAAGATCCCTGTCCGACAAAACACCGGCTGGATGCAACGGAGGTGTGCGTTGGCTGCCACGCCTCCCGTCAATACTGTCACACATCTCGTCAGTGTTGAGGGAATCGGTGATGTCGGGGTCGATGACATTGCCGCCGATTTTCTGGGCCGGGCCGGGCCGATGTCGCCGATGAAGCTCCAGAAGCTGGTGTACTACGCTCAGGCATGGCATCTGGTCCGCTACGGGCACCCACTTTTCCCGGATGGTATCGAGGCGTGGCGGCAGGGCCCGGTCGTGCGTCATCTGTATGACCAGCATCGTCGGCAGTATCTGGTGAGTGCCTGGCCGTCCGGCAGCGCAGGTCGGGTTATTGGTCGGGCCGCGGAGACGGTTTCCTGGGTGGTGCAGCGGTACGGCGGTTTCGCTGCTCGTGAACTGTCCGAGCTGACGCACGCCGACCTCCCCTGGCGTCAGACCCGCGCCGGGTTGGACGAGTCGGCGCGTTCCAGCCGATCGATTTGCCCCGAGTTGATGCGGGAGTACTACGGACGCCATCACATGACCGTGGCGGACGCGGTGGTCGACGTCGTGGCCAGCACCCGGCTGGAGGGTGTGGAACTCCCTGGGGATGTGCTGGCTGAACTGGTCGAGGTGGCCAACGGCCGGCGGTCGGCCGATGATGCGGTGGCGGCGCTGATTGCGTCGCGCCGTGGACGACGCTGACCCGTACTGCTGGCCCGGTTCTCCCTGCCTGCGTAATCTTCTCGATATCCGGGACGCGGACGAACTTGCCGCGGTCGAAGCGGAAATCGTCGCCATACGTGATGTGGAGCTGCGTCGTGCAATATTGCCGGGGCTTTACGATTTCGACCATCTTCGGCAGTTCCACCGCGTCCTGTTCAGCGACGTCTATCCGTGGGCCGGAGAGATTCGCGTGGTCGATATCGGACGGCCCGTTCTCTTTGCGCACTGGCGGTTCGTCGCGGACGCTGCGGACGACGTCTTCGCCAGACTGGCCGCGGACGCATATCTTGTCGGCTTATCGCACGGCCGGATGGTCGAGTGCGTTGCGAGATATCTCGGCGAGGTGAATGCGCTGCACCCTTTCCGGGAGGGCAACGGCCGTGCGCAGCGTGCCTTCTTCCGTCAACTCGCAGCCGCGGCCGGGTGGCGTCTGCGCTGGGACCAGGTGAGCCGGGACGAGAACGACCGCGCCTCGGCCCGGAGCCTGGTAGGTGACGACGCGGCCCTGGAAATCCTGATCGGCCGGATCCTCGAACCGCTCGGATGAAAGCTGTTTTCCATACTCAGTGGACTGCATCAATTCACCTCATGCCAGCCCCTGAATGAACACCGTACTAATGGAAAAATCGGCTACTGGACTAGAAGAAGCGTATCGCCGCAGGTCAGCGGTGATATGGGAGTCCAGTTACCAAGATCCCCCTATTGTCGGTCGCTCTTAGTACCCGCCGCTTCCAGGTGGGTGGCCCGCCCGGGACGGGGATGGCCGGTCCGGTCGGTCATGCCTGTCGTGACCCGACCGCCGCTACTCCTCCCGCGGTCCACTGGGGAAGGGCGCCGGCATCTGACGGCCTCGTCCGGAGGGTTCGGAGCCCGACTTTCTCCGACTGGGAGAGGGGAAGGAAGGAGATACAGCGGGCTTCGCCCGCCCTATGTCCGCTGCGCCGATGTTGGCCAGAAGCTTTTCCCGGGCGGTGGCGTCGTCAAGTCCCCACAGGTCAAATCCGACAATCGCGCTCAGCAGGCCGGGAAGGGGTATGTCCTCCACCCGGACCGGGATGATTCGACGTGTGGCCCCGCTTGGATCGGAGCGCCAGGCAGCCTGCCATTCATCTCGCTCGAACTGGGATCTGAGGAATGCCCGGGAGACGATGGCCAAGATGTGGCGTGAGGAGCTCAACGCGTGTTCGAGGTCCAGCACCCAGTTACTTCCGGGAACGGCGTCCCACGCTTGAACCCGGACCCGGTAACCTGCGGCCTCGAGTTGGAAGGCCACCCATTCCGCCCAGTCGCTGTCATTTGCCGCATAGCTTATGAAAAAGTCTTCCGTGAACTCTTCCGGTCTCGTCCGAATCTTACGTTCGAACTGCAGAAGGAGCTTGCGGCGCTCGGTCTCATCCAGTGGGACCTGTCGAGTGATTTTTTGCTTGGTAAGATAGCCGGTGAGCTGCTCGCTGGCTGCAAGAATTGTTCCGCTGCTGTTGGGGCGGTCGCCGATCGTGGCGAGCCACTCCTCATACGCGTAGAAAGGCGTATACGGTACCTCGACTTCTCCCCAGTATTGGTCACGTGCGTTTCCGTCAAGGCCCTTCAAGAGGTAATCAAGGCGGATTCTTGCCAGGTCCCGACTCGCCTCCAGCTTCACTCTTTCACTGTCTTCGACGCGCATCGGGACCGGCCAGATTGTAATGTCTCGCTCGCCACGCTGCCTTCTTACGGACTCCGCCACCGCCGCAGTTCCAACGATACTCTGTGTGCTGAAGGTGAAGCAGGCGACAAGAATGTCGGGTAGTTGGACCGTGCAGATGCCGGCGGTGTCGCTGAGACCGGTCCGACTGTCGATGAGGACATAGTCGAACTGGGCGGCCATGTTCTGCTTCATTGCCTCAACAAATGCGCCGCCGCCGCGCTTGTCGTAGAAGTCGGCCCAGTCGAAGGAATTGACCTTGGCGCCGTACGCGTCGTCCTGGCGTCCCGCCGACAGGAGCGAGAGGACACCGCCGCGTTCGAAGTCCCATCGCAGCGAAACGGTATGGTTGAGCACATCGGCGTAGGGCTCGTGCCAGCCGGGCGACGGGTCGCCCTGCGTGTCAAGGGTGGCCAGCGCATAGTCCCAGACCATGTCCATCACACCCGTCGAACCAGCCAGCTCGGGGTCGACGAGGAATGGATGGAAGTACCGGTGCAGGCCGGGGGCCTCAAGATCCCAGTCCACGACAAGCACCCTGCAGCCGTTGCTTGCAAGGATCCAGGCGATGTTCGCCAGGGCCATCGTCCGACCGGACCCACCCTTGTACGAGTAGAATGTGATGATCACACCTGGCTGGCGATCGGCGGTCATGAGCCCACCATAGAGCCGTTGAGCTGTGGTCGTGGGACGTATTGATCGGTCGCCGCCGTTCGGCGAGAATCGGCCTCACCCAACAGCAGCTTCTGCAGGTAGACGAGGACCTCTACCAGAATGCGGCGAAACTCCTCCGGACTGTGTATCCTGGCGTGGAAGCTCTGGTCCGGTCTTCTGGTCTTCTTGGGAAAGACCGTTTTCGGTTCGGGGACGCCGACGGCCGACTGCGTGTCGGTAACGTTCCAGGTAATCATGACCGCGCTGTTGGGGTCGAAACGGTTGTCATAGGTGCGAAGGGCTCCCGCGCGGTCCGGTAGATCCGTGACACGCGGGTCCACCAGCAACACCACCAGTTCATTCTCCCGGTCCGCGTCATCAAGGCGTTCAAGGAGATGACCGTCCAGTTTTTCCGGGTAGGGTGTCATCTTCTGATCGATTGCAACGGCGGCAGCGAGGCGGACCAGTGGTTCGGCGTCGTGCGGAAGAAAGGGCGACCAGTCCGTCGGACGGGTTCCATAGTAGGGGTCGGGGTCGGATTTCCGGGCCAGTTCGGTGGCGGTTCCCGATGCGACGACGAAATGTACATGGTGAGGTCCGGTCGTGTTGTCGGAATCCGCTGTACCACCCGGTGCGCTCGGTGAAGCCGGCATCTTCGCGAAGGCGTTCCTCGTTGTCTCCAGTTCTGGTGGCGAGGCTGCCGGGGCCAGCGTGTACTCGTCTGTGTTCTTTTTTATCTCCAGGACGATTGCGCTCAGGATCTGGTCGTAGCCGAGCGCCAGGGAAGGGTCTTTCTTGTTCTTTACGATTTTCATGAGACCGAGCTCCGTGTACTCGGTGCCGTACTTGCTGAACTCGTTGTACTGAACGGCCGCTGCGACCTCGGGTAAGCACAGGACGCTCGGTGGTTCCCAGAGAAGTGGGAATATGAGCGGTGGGGTTTTGCCGTTTACGGCCTTCGCCGCGTCCAGCCGGTCGGAGAACGCCTGCCACTCCCGGCCGCAGAACTCGCTGTTGAAGTAGCGTGGCGAGTACAGCGGCACGAAGGCCTGGCAGTGGGCGAGTTCGTCGGCGATCGTGTCCGCCCAGCGGGTACCGGATCGCATGTCCACGTCCTGAAAGCCGATGACGCTGGGGTCCAGGGTCGTTTTCCGGGTGAGCTCGTCACAGAGATCGAGGTAGAAGTCGCGCACCCAGCACCCCACGCCGTCAGTATGGGCGTAGCTGAGGAAGAACATGCTCACAGACACGCTCCGTTAAAACCGTTACGCTGAGTTGATGACGCCGGCCGTAGCCTGTACACGTCACCTGCGTAGGCATTCGGCTGCGGGCAGCATACTGGGCCGGATTTCGGCGGATCGGTGGGGCAGGTGCGGATCAGCTGCGGATCAGGCAGGACCGTGACGGACGGTGACGGTCTGCCGTGGCCGTAGAGTGGGCCGGGTGCAGGAGACGTCGTCCACGGACGGGGATGGGACTACCGAGGCGGCGGGTGGGCGGCCCGGGGCGCCACTAGCTGCTGTTCGGTCGCGCAAAGCGGTGGCCACGCTGCTCGGCACCGGTTTCGCGGTCGTCACCGTCGATGTGATCACGAAGATCGTTGTGGTGGCGCACCTGTCCGACCGGGCGCCGATCGATCTGGTGCCGGGCGTGCTCGATCTCCGCCTCACGCGCAATCCCGGTGCCGCCTTCAGCCTCGCCGGTGGCGCGACGGTCTTGTTCAGCCTGGTGGCCGTCGCGGTTGTCGCGGTCATCGCGCGGACCGCCCGGACCTTGAAGTCCACGCCGTGGGCGATCGTTCTCGGGCTGCTGCTCGGTGGTGCGCTCGGCAACCTCACGGACCGGATCTTCCGCGCGCCCGCTCCGTTGCGCGGGCATGTCGTCGACTGGATCCACCTGCACCACTGGCCGGTTTTCAACGTCGCGGACTCGGCGATCGTGATCGGCGGAATCCTCGCGGTCATCCTGGGAGCACGCGGTATCGGCCTGGACGGGCAGCGCGCGACGGACGCCGGTGAGCATGACCGGTGAGCATGACCGGTGAGCATGACCGGTGACGGTGACCAGCAGTGGGTGCCCAGTGAAGGTGACCAGTAGTGGGGGATCAGCGGTGAGCGCAGGGGACAGACGCACGCTGCCGGTTCCCGACGGGCTGGACGGCCTGCGCCTGGACGCCGCCATCGCCCGGATGTTCGGGTTGTCCCGGACAGCCGCCGCGGCGCTCGTGGATGACGGCTACGCCAGTGTCAACGGCACGGTGCGGGGCCGGTCCGATCGGGTGACCGGCGGCGCGTGGCTCGACGTCGAACTGCCGGCGCCGCCGGCTCCGGTCCAGATGGAGGCAACCCCGGTGCCCGGCCTGGAGGTGATCCACGACGATGGTGACATCGTGGTCGTGGGCAAGCCGGTGGGCGTCGCCGCTCACCCCGCTCCCGGCTTCAGCGGACCGACCGTGATCGGTGGGCTCGCCGCGGCCGGCTACCGCATTGCGACCAGCGGCGCGTCCGAGCGTCAGGGTGTGGTCCACCGCCTGGATGTCGGCACAACGGGAATCATGGTGGTCGCGAAGAGCGAGCACGCCTACACCGTGTTGAAGCGTGCCTTCCGGGAGCGGGAGGTCGAAAAGATCTACCGGGCGCTGGTGCAGGGGCATCCGGATCCATCCAGGGGAACGGTCGACGCACCGATCGACCGGCACCCGCGCAAACCAGGCCTGTTCGCTGTCGTTGCGGATGGTAAACCTAGCGTTACCCACTATGACACCGAAGAGGCGTTCCGGGCCGCGTCCCTGCTGTCGGTGCGGCTGGAGACCGGTCGGACCCATCAGATCCGGGTGCACATGTCGGCGTTGCGGCATCCCTGCGTCGGTGATCTCGCCTACGGCGCAGACCCGGTTCTCGCCGGCCGGCTCGGGTTGACCCGGCAATGGCTCCATGCCGCGCAGCTGTCCTTCGCTCATCCCGCGGACGGTCGGTGGATGACGTTCACCAGTCCCGATCCAGCCGATCTGGCGGAGGCGGTGTCCCTCCTCCGCCAGCAGTCATGATCACTTCCGAGGGTTAGAGCGCCCGGCGGCGCAGGTCCACGTCCCGTGGCGTAGGTCCACCGCCGCGATGGGTTGCTCATGCGGGCGCGGGGGCACGTTCCCGTCCGCGACCGAAACCCCGTGGGAGGACTGTGATGAGCACGACGACAGCACCGGTCAGATCCGCGAACGGTCACCGCACGCTGCATCTCGGCCGGCGTGTCGTGACCCCGGACGAGCGGGCCGAGCGTGGAAAGGCGGCGCGAGCCACGGCTCCCCGTTCCAGCCATGGCGAGTTCTCCCCGTCGTCACGGCGACCCGACCCGGTGGATGTGATCGAGAAGCAGTCTGCCACCCGAGTGCCCGAACTGGTGCCGATCCGGTACGGGCGGATGATGGAGTCGCCGTTCCGGTTCTTCCGGGGCGCAGCGGCGATCATGGCTGGTGACCTTTCCAGGACACCACGGACCGGGATCACCGCACAGCTGTGCGGTGACGCCCACCTGGTGAACTTCCGTCTGCTCGCATCACCCGAGCGGCGCCTGACGTTCGATATCAACGACTTCGACGAAACTCTGCCCGGCCCATGGGAGTGGGACGTCAAACGGCTGGCGGCCAGCTTTGTCATCGCGGGCCGGCAGAACGGTTTCACCGCTGCCGAAAGGCGGTCGGTGGTCACGACCATGGTGCGTTTCTACCGGGAGTGGATGCGCCGGTTCGCCGAGATGACCAACCTCGCGGTCTGGTACGCGCGGATCGATGTCGAACAGCTCGAGTCCGAATTTCGGGACCGGCTTACCAGATCCCGGCGCCGGCGGGTCGAGCGTACGATGAGCAGTGCCCGTACCCGCGACAGCCTGCGGGCGTTCAACAAGCTCACCGTGGTCCTCGACGGCGAGCGCCGGATCGCCTCGGACCCGCCGCTGCTCGTTCCGATCATGGAGCTGCTCCCCGGCGTGCAGGGCGATGTCCTCGCCGAGCAGCTCAACCGGGTGATCGAGGAGTACCGGGACTCACTGCAGACGGACCGCCGCGCACTGCTCGACCAGTACCGGCTGGTCGACGTCGCCCGGAAGGTCGTCGGGGTCGGCAGTGTCGGTACCCGTTGCTGGATTGTCCTCATGCTCGGCCGGGACGACCAGGACCCGCTGTTCCTCCAGGTGAAAGAAGCCGACACGTCGGTGCTCGCCGATTACCTGCCGGCGAGTGAGTACACCAACCAGGGGGAACGCGTCGTCTCCGGTCAACGGCTCATGCAGGCGGCCAGCGATATCTTCCTCGGTTGGCACCAGGGGACCGGGATCGACGGCCAGACACGGTACTTCTACGTCCGTCAGCTGTATGACTGGAAGGGCGTCGTGTCGGTCGACGAGATGTCGCCGGACGGCATGCGGTCGTTCGCGGAACTGTGCGGGGCGACGCTGGCCCGCGCCCACGCCCGGTCGGGGGACCGGATCGCCATCGCCTCCTACCTCGGCCGCACCGACGTCTTCGACCGGGCGCTCGCAGACTTCGCCGAGGCGTACGCCGACCAGAACGAACGTGACCATGCCGCGCTCGTCGAAGCGGTGAAGTCCGGTCGGGTCACCGCGGAGTCCATCGACTGACCGCTCGTCCGCTCGAAGATGATTTTTCGAGCTTTGTTTGATCGAATCGACGTTTTTGATCGCACAAACCTCGAAAGATCGTCCGGATGGGCAGGCTGGCGGCGGCGCGCTGAGGATCATGAGCACGCCGCCGCCGGCATGAGTCGGGGTAGGCCGCTTCCATGTCGTGACAGTCACAGAGGAGGATGGTCGCGGGACGGACGATACGGCAGGCGTCGGGCGATATGAAGGTTGTGGTGCCCGGCGACTGCCACCGGCCGTCACCAACGACGACACGAGACGACTTGAGGAGCCCCTGCGGTGAAGTTGGCGATGGGCACCCGGGAGGTCTTCGACGCGGAGAGCCTGCTTGAGGAATACCTCGGTCCGCGCAAGCGGGGCCTGCGTTATGCCTACCCGTACTACGATGGGCTCGCCACCAACGGCGACCCCGACCTGCTGTGCACGGGGGACCTGCTCGCCCCCTGTCTGCTCGGCGTCCAGGTGGACCTCGACCGGATGCACACACTGACCGCGCTGACGCCGTTACTGCAACGCGCACTGGACAAGCTTCCGCCAGGGATCGAATTGATCGAGGCCGACGAGGTCACACTCGATCTTGTGGCGGCCCTGTACGACCCGCTCGACGATCCCGACGTGTCCGACCGTGACGTCAAGGGCTCGCTGATCGCGAAGGTCCTGCACCGCAAGCGGCCCGGACTGGTCCCGCTGTTCGACTCGAAAGTCAGGGTCTTCTACCAGCACGAGCGGTGCATCCCACCGGCGCCCCGTGACGGCCGATCCTGGCGTGAGTACATGCAGCTGCTGGTCAGGGCGATGCAGTACGACCTGCGGGAGAATGCTGAGGAGTTCCGTCGGTTGTCCGCGCTGGTCCCCGACAGCGGACCGCCCCTGACGCCGTTGCGCATCCTCGACATCGTCGTGTGGATGAGCAGCGCGGTCTGACCGCTGCTGCCGGCGGCACTCATAGCGCACTCATAGTGAAGTCATAGTGAAGTCATAGTGGAGTCATGGTGGTGAGGCGGTCGTGGTGAGGCGCAACAGGGCACCTTCGGGCTGCCTGCCCTCTGTCGTCGTCCTGCCGCTGCGGGTGGCGCGCAGGGTTGCCATGGGTAGGGCGCGCGTCCGCGAGGAGATCGGGCGCGGTGTCGCACTGCGCGGTCGGGTCTGGAACGGCATCGCCGACCTCCCCTTCGAGGGAGTCGTCGTGGTCGGCATGGACGGCCGGCTGGCCGCCGTCGGGCCGCAGGACTCGGTGGTGCTGCCGGACGGCCTGCGGGTGATCGACTGCGCCTGGATCGGACCGGGCGTCACCGACGCCCATGTTCATCTTGCGGCGACCGCCACATCTGGACACGATGAGCTTCGTGCTGGACTCGTCGCTGTCCGCGACCTCGGTTCCCCGGTCGAGAGACTGGCCCACTGGCGTGTCGCAGCGCCGATCGTCGTGGTCGGGGCGGGTCCCCGGGTGGTGGGTGCCCCGGACCCACCACCGCATCCTGATCCGCACGGGGACGGGCTGGCAGTCGTCGACAGCCCCGCGCTCGCCCGGCGGGCCGTCACGAGTCTTGCGGCGGATGGTGTCGATCTCATCAAGGTGTGTCTCGGGGGTGGCGAGGGCAGCGCACCGTCGCGACGATCGCCCTTGCACTACAGCGAGCTCGAGGTCGTGGTGAAGGCCGCGCATGCGGCCGGGCTCCCGGTGACCGCGCACGCGTTGACCGTCTCGGCGGTGGAGCTGGCGCTGCGGGCGGGCGTGGATGAGCTTGCCCACGTTCCGCTGGAACCGTTGCCGCCCGAGACCGTCGACCGGATCGCCGCCGCCGGCGTGCCGGTCGTGTCGACCCTGCAGTGCCATGCCGGGGCAGGCCCCGCACCCGGGCGCAATGCCGCGCTGCTCCATCGCGCCGGAGTGCCCCTGATCTACGGCACTGATGCGGGCGGTGCGGGTAACCGTCCGCCCGGGGTTGACCCGCGGGAGCTCGACCGGCTTGCCTATGCCGGGCTGGGGCGCCTCGGCGCGTTGCGTGCGTCGACCTCCGGCGCGGCCCGGGCAGCTGGGTTTGACGGCCAGCGGCCGTCAGGGCGTATCGAGGTCGGTGGGTATGCGGCCGTGGTCGGCCTGCCCGCCGACCCGCTGGTCGAACCCGCGGCCTGGCGTCATCCGAGCGTGGTGGTCAACGGCCAGCGAATCATCACGGCGTAATGTTCACGAATGTGAAGCTTTCCGTCCTGATGCCGGTGTTCAACGAGCAGGCCACGCTCGCGTCCGCGGTCAAGCGGGTGCTGGACGTCACCTATCCCTGCGAGGTCGAGCTCGTGGTGGTCAACGACGGCAGCACGGACGGGACGCGGGCGATCCTCGACTCCGTCGATGATCCCCGGGTCGTTGTCGCCCACCAGTCCGTGAACCGTGGCAAGGGCGCGGCGGTCCGCACTGCGAGCCAGCTCGCGACCGGTGAATACCTGGTCATCTGCGACGCGGATCTTGAGTATGCGCCTGAGGAGATCCCGGCGCTGCTCGAACCGGTAATCACCGACCAGGCCCGGGTCGTCTACGGCTCGAGGACGTTCAGCAGTAACACCGCGTACTCGTTCTGGTATGTGATGGGTAACAAGGCGGTTACGCTTGCGGCGAACATCCTGTTCGACAGCTACATCTCGGACCTGGAGACCTGCTTCAAGCTGATGCCGACCAGTCTGTACCGGGAGCTGGACGTCGCCCGGGTCGGCTTCGGGATGGAGGCCGAGGTGACCGCCAAGCTGCTTGCCCTCGGTATCCGACCGTTCGAGGTCCCGATCAGCTACCAGGCCCGCACCCGGGCGGAAGGCAAGAAGCTGACCTGGAAGGACGGGGTCGAGGCGCTGTGGATACTGGGCTCGATCCGGGTCCGTGGCCGGGCGCGGGTCCGCTGACAGGCGAATGCGACAATGGGCAGCGTGCTGAGCTACGCCGTGCGTGGGCTCACCCGCCGGCACGGCGTCGGTGAGCATGCTGTCCTCGCCACATGTGACCTCGACCTCGACATCGAACGTGGCGAGGTGTTCGGAGTGCTCGGGCCGAACGGGGCCGGAAAGACCACGCTGGTGCGCCAGCTCATGGGGCTCATCCGGCCGGATGCCGGGTCGATCGAGATGTTCGGATGGGACGTCGTCTCCCGGCCGGACATCCCGCCCCGGCTGGCGGCCTACCTCGGTCAGGGCGACACGGCCCTGGCGGACCTCCCGGTGAGCGTCGCTGTGGAGACGACCGCCCGTCTGCGCGGGCTGGGCCGTCCCGCAGCCCGTGCGGCACGGACAGCCGTCATCGACGAACTCGGGCTCGCGCCGATCGCGGGTCGACCGTTGCGGCACCTGTCCGGTGGCCAGCGCAGGCTGGCCTCGGTTGCCTGCGCCCTGGTCGGCCACCGCGAGGTGCTCGTCCTGGACGAGCCCACGACCGGGCTTGACCCCACGGCTCGGCGGGCGGTGTGGTCGGCGCTGCAACGGCGCCGGGACACCGCGGGCGTCACCGTGGTGTTGGTCACGCACAACGTCCTGGAAGCGGAGTCCGTCCTGGACCGCGTCGCCGTCCTCGAGGCCGGTCGGGTGATCGCCTGCGACACCCCCGGGCGGCTCAAGGCGTCGGTGAGTGATGACGTCCGGCTGGACCTGGTCTGGCGGTTCGAGCCGCCCGGCGACGATCCGATCATCGCGCGCCTCGCTCAGCAGGCCGAGATCACCGGCCGTCGGTGGACCACGCGGATGGCCGCGGTCGACGCGCGTGAGGCGCTCGCGCGACTCACGACCGGCCCGGCCTTTGCCGCCCTCGACGACTTCACCCTGGCCACGCCATCCCTTGAGGATGTCTACCTCGCCCTCGGCGGAGCATCCCGCACCCTGGAGCGCTCATGACCGCGTATCCCGGCGGGCTCCGCCGCTCCGCTCCTCGGTCGCTGGCGCTCCCTACGATGCTCGCTTCGGAGACCGCCTCATGACCGCGTATCCCGGCGGGCTCCGCCGCTCCGCTCCTCGGTCGCTGGCGCTCCCTACGATGCTCGCTTCGGAGACCGCCTCATGACCGCCGCCGCCTACAACGCGACGTCCCAGTCCACCGGTCAGCCATCCGTGGGCCAGGACGGTGCCGCTCAGGACGCTGGGACCGTGAGCGTCGCCACGATCGTGGGTGGCGACGTGGCGTTGCCGCCCAACACCCGGTTCGGTGCGGCTCTGCGGGCCGTTTACGTCGGTCAGCTCTCCCGCGCTCGGGTGGCACGGGTGCCGCTGTTGTTCGTCGCGGCCTTTCAGTCGCTCGGGATCATGCTGCTGCTCCGGGGGGTGGTCGACACCGGAAACGAGACGACCAGCGAGCAGGTGGTGGCGGGTTCAACCGTGTTGGTGGTGGCCTTCATCGCCCTCAACCTGCTGGCGCAGCGCTTTGGAGCGCTACGCGCGGCCGGGGCGCTCGACTACTATCTGACCTTGCCGATTCCCGGCAGCGCCGTGGTACTGGGCACCGCCGCCTCCTATGCCTCGTTCGCGGTGCCGGGGACGGTCATCACGGCGGTGGTGGGCGCCCTGCTCTACGGCCTTCCGCTGTCGGGTCTGTGGCTGCTCCTACCGGTGGTCGCACTGGCGGGTGCGTCGCTGGCCGGCATCGGAGCGGCGATCGGCCTGCTGGCTCCACGCCAGGAACTGGCCACCGTCGTCGGACAGGTCGGCATGAGCGTCGTGTTGTTCGTGGGCATCATCCCGGCCGACCGGCTGCCTGCCGGGGTCAAGCTGCTGCGGGACCTGGTGCCCAGCACGTACGCGGTGGACGTGCTGGCCGCCGCGTTCCGGCCATCCATCGACTGGGCCGCGGCCGCCGTCGACCTGCTGGTGTGCGCGGTGGTCGCGGTCATCATGCTCACCGCGGCCAGTATGGCGCTACGGCGTGCCGGCAATGCCCGGCGGTAGACGCATGCCAGAGATGAATGAATGGTGACCAAGCCGTTGCCGGACTCGCACGACGCAGGAATGCGGGGCTCACCCCAGGTGCCGGGACTGCGCGGTCCCGGGGGGTTCGTCGGCGCCTTGGATGACCCGTTGGTGGCCGCGGATCGTGGCGACCGCTTCTGGGCGGTCGGCCGGAGCGAGATCGTCGCCGGTGTCGTGGGTGCGGTCGCCATGGCCGCGGCCGGTCTGCCGCTCGGACTCCTGTGGGCCGCGGCGGCCCCGCGCCTGGACGTCAGGGCGGCGCTGGCCGGAAGTGAGCTCGCTTTCGACGCCCAGGCCGGCGTCGACGTGTACTTTGCCATGATCTGCGGGATCGGCGGTCTGGTTGCGGGAGCGCTCGCGTTCTGGCGGGGACGCAGCGGCGGCTGGCCGCTACCGGTGGGGCTTGCGCTGGGCGGGCTCACCGGGTCCCTGTTGGCCAGCTGGATCGGCCACGAGTTGCGGTCGTCGCGGGTCACTTCACAGCTTCCGGACGGGGCCCGCGACCTTGCCGTCCAGCTCGTCGACTTCCGGCTTCGGTCGTCCGGTTTCCTGGTCGTCCTGCCCGCCGTGTCGTTGTTCGTGCTCGCGGTACTGACCTGGTTTTCGACCTTTCGGATGCCCCGCCGGCCCCTGACCGACCCGGCCGTCCCGACCAGCCCGACTGTCCCGACCGACCCGGCCGACCCGGCAGCCTGAGCAGCCGGGCGCGGGCGGGGCCGCCGGAGAGTCAGTTCAGGCTGGGGGTGACCCGGATGTGCTCGTCGGACCCGATGGCGCTGAACCGTTCGAGGAGCCCGAGCTCCCTGCGGAGGATCATCCGTTCGGCCCGCAGCCGGGCCGCGGCATCGGGTGCGGCGAGCAGCGCCTGGCGTTCGGCTGTCTGGGTCACCACGGAGGCGGCAACGATGTAGGACAACATCCGGGGGTCATCGGGAAGATCGGGAAGTCGGAGCTCGGCGGCCTGGGAGCTCGAGAGCCGGGCGGCGTAGTCGTGGAGCAGCTTCGTCACGACGGGGACCTGCGCGGCCGCATCCTGGGCGTCCCCGATCCCGTCGCTGAGATACTCCACGTCGCCGGTGAGGTAGGGACGGCTGGTCCGGTCCACCGCCAGTACCCGGAACTTCGCCCCGCCCGATGCGATGATCGAGAAGCGTCCGTCGGTATGCCGGTCGATCCGGCGGATGTTCGCCGTGCAGCCGATCTCGTGGAAGGTCGGGAGGTCGTCCGTCCCGGTCTCCCTGCCGTGGCGGATGGCGACGACCCCGAACCGGCGCGGCTCACCTGCGGCAAGGTCCAGCAGCTCGGCGACAAGCACCCGGTAGCGGTGTTCGAAGATCTTCAGTGGGAGCAGGAGGCCGGGGAGCAGCACGGTCCCCAACGGGAACAGGGCCAGCCGTTCGGTCATGACGGAAACACCTGTTTCAGGTCGGGGAACCTCCTGAGATGCCGCTGGACGCGATCAGGCTCCGGACCCATCATGGGCCCGTCGCCGGCAGGACGCTCGGTTGGCAGCGCCCGGCAATGGTGCGCGCAGCGTCGCGGTGCTGGGGCCGGATGTGCGCCGGCAGCCGTACGCTACTGTTACGCGACATACTGTTGCCCCGATGAGGGGCGCGGCGGGAGGCGTTTCCGTGGTCGAACCCACGCCGGAGCTGCTGGTCGTCGGTGCATCGTCGGACCCGGTGCGGTCGCGCGGTGCCGGTGCTTCCGATGATCCTGATTGTGCCGGTGATCGGGGTGGGCCGGCTGATCGGAGTGGCCCATCTGATCGGCGGGCGGAGCCGGCAGCCGTCGGGGACGGCCGCCACGGGGACGGCCGCCATCAGGTGATCGACGCGCTGCGCGGCCTGGTGCGGGTCACCGCCATCCTGCCACCACGGCTTGCCCTGGTCGTCGCCCCGCCCGATGGTACTGACGCGTTGGCCCGCCTGCCCGGTGTCGTGGGCGTGTTCACCCATACCGTGCCGGCGGGCCTGCGCGAGACCCTGACCGCGACGGAGAACCTCTTCGTCGATGCCTGGCTCGCCCGTGTGGCGGGCAAGCACCGGTCGGGGGAGGGGCTGCCCTGGGACACCCCCGGCCGGTTGCCACCGGACCCTGCGGGCAGGGTGGGCGGCCCGCCATCCGACACCGGGTGAACCGGTGAACCGTGTCACGGCCACCCGGTGTGGGTCGTCACAGGATCCGACTGGATGGCAGCCAGTCAAATGTTCCCGACGACATACGCGCCATCGCGTACAGCCGGTCGCCGACCCTCGCGACAACCTCCAGATGCCGGTCGAACGAACTCTGGATCATTGTCACCGCGTCGACGTGTCCGAGTTCGGTGCCGAAGGGTCTCGGCGGGCTCCACGGAAACCCGTATGCGTCGTTGTTCCGCCAGAAGTGGATCAGACCACCGGCGGCGGACGGCGCGACGACCTCGAAGTTGCCCAGTCGGCCGAACTGGCTCTGGACCAGTACGGGATTACCGACCACGCCTTCGGCGAACACCACCGAGGTCCGCCACAGCCCGTCCTCGCCACGGTAGAGGTGCACCAGACGGCCGCCGGCCAGTGCGACAGCCTCCAGATTGCCGGCGCCGAAATTTCCCTGGATGAGGCTGACCGCGTCGACCCGGCCGAGGTTCGCCGCCGCGAGAACCGGCCGACTCCACGGGTAACCGGCGACATCGTTGTCGCGGGAGAGATACAGCAGGCCGACGTCGCGAGCCGGGACGAGTAGTTCGAACGTGCCCAGTCGTCCCAGCCGACTGTGGATCAGCGACGGTGTCCCGGCCACGCCGTCCATCAGGTGGGCGGGCTCGTGCCAGCGCAGCGACGATCCGCCGTCGCGCCAGAAGGACACCAGCGACTGCCCGATCCGGGCGATCGCCTCGAGCGCTCCGGGGGTCGCCAGCCGACTCTGGATCATGGAGAGGGCGTCGATCGGGCCGCTTGCCTGTGCGATCTGGAACGGCTCCCGCCACGGCAGGCCCGGGGCGTCGTTGTCCCGCCACAGGTGGGTCACGCCGGCGAACGAGGACGGTACGACCAGCTCGAAGTTGCCGGCCTGACCGTAGTTGCTCTGTACCAGGACCGGATTGCCGGCCACGCCTGCACCCCAGCCGATGTGGCTCGGGGTGTATCGGCACATCTCGAAGCTGTTGGACCGCATCAGGCAGGTGACGCTGTCCGGTGCGCAGCCGTCACAGTTGCCGTTGGGAGTCCCGAACCGTCCCCAGGCGCCACCGCAGTTACAGCCACTGGCGGCGTACTCGTCGGGGCAGCCGAAGATGTGCCCGGTCTCGTGGGCGAAGACGCGGTCGAGGTTGTCCGGACCCCAACCGTCGTTGTCGTAGGACAGGACGAGCCGGGGCCCGCCGACCGAACTGTACGCGAAGTATGACAGCGGGTACTTGGTCATGAACGCGCAGTAGGACCACCGCGTCACATGAAAGTCGCGCAGGTCGTCGACGAAGTCGTAGACGCCGTCGAAGTTCGGCGTGTAGCCGAGCTGGCGCATGGCCGGATCCCGCCAGAGCGCCTCCAGATCGGCTGCGGCGGGATCCGGGGGTGTCGAGATCCGAACGATCCGGATGTCGTAGCTGAACGTAAGATCTGCCGCCGGATTGGTGGTTGCGTACCAGGACAGCCCGTTCTGGACCTCCGCGACGACCTTGGTGCGTTCCGCGGCGGTGAACTGGAGATCGACCGTCGGCCCTTCGACGATGACCAGGCCGACCGCGACGCTGCCTTCCATGAAGCTGCTGGTGGTCCTGACGTCGACCGGATGCCCGATCGGCTCGCCTATCCGGTCGCCGGTGGCGTTGGCGGTCAGCGACCGTACGGTGCCCGCTGCGGGTGTGCCGGGTGTGCCGGGGGAGTCGTGCTCGGCCGGGGCGTCGTTGACGGGGCCGGGATCGAGCCTGGACGAGCCTCGCGGCGGTGGGATGTCGGTACAGGACCCGTCCATGTCCCAGGGCTCGTCAGCTCTGACCCGGTCCTGCTTGGCCTGCTGGTAGTCGGCGCTGGCCCGTAACTGGAAGGCCGCCAGGCCGAGGCGTTCGATCCGGTCCAGCTCAGCCGGGTCGAGTGGGATCGTGGCGGGCACCTGGGCAGCCGCGGTGGCACCCACGTCCGCTCGCAGGGAGGAGATCGCATCGGCCGCGCTGACGATGTTGACCCGGCCGTAGCGGTGGAATATCCGCATGGCCTCCTGGGCGGCCGAGAGCCGTCCGGCGGGATCTGTTGCGTCAACGGTAGCGGTAGCGGTATCTGCCGGCGCGTCGGCATTCATCATGATGATTTGCTCGTTGGCTGGTATGTCCCCCGCCATGGGTGATCTGTGTCCCTTCTGCTGGGCAGCTGTGCGGAGTTGTACCGGGTTGATCTAGAGTTGTGTTGCGTTTGGGAAAACTGTGCACCCGGATGCCGGGCCGGCTCTGCACGTGGAGGCCGGGCCGGCGCTGCACTCGGATGCCAGGCCGGCGCTGCGCCAGGACGCGGCGGTACCCCCCTCGGGTACCAGGCGGTGCCCCGGGTAACCGGCGGTAACCAGGCGCAGGGCAGTACCCAGCGCGCGTCAGTATCCAGGTGCACGTCGGCGTTCACGCACACCGCTGGGCGGCGGGCGTGAACCCGGACGGTCGGTCAGGGGCCACGGCCAGCGGTGTCGCCAGCCGTGTACGCGCCGGACCACCGTGTGCACCCGGAAGAGGTGGGAGCGGATGCCAGCTCCCGCTGCGGCGGGCCCGCCATGATCCAGCGGGCCCGCTTCTACCGTTTTCGGCCCGATCGGCCGGCTCCGAGAGCCTGTTTTGAATCTTCTGTCCGGGTCAGCCCATCGAGGTTCGGATCAGCCCATCGGGCGTCGGGTCGGACCCGAGGGCGGCGGTTCGCCCCGGAGCTGGGTGTCACCCCAACCGATGCTCCCCTGCAGGGAGGGCTGGAGGTGCTGGCCCTGTTGAACCTGCGAACCCGGTGGGCTCTGCTGGCCCCCACGTGCCTGCGCCGCCATCGCCTCGGCCACGTTGTGCATGATGGCTTCCACCAGCCGCACCGCCTGTGTCGTGGGCAGGTTCAGCACAACCTCGGCGTCGCCGGCGATCTGGAACCGTACGGACACATCCACCATGTCGCAATCCCCATCTCCGGTTAGGTCTCCTGCGGGCCCGCACAGGCGCAAAATAATGCCATATTCGCGCCTCCTTCGACCGTGATCATGCCTCGATCAGCGTGCATGTGCGGTCCCGGTCCATCTGCCGCACAGATCACGGTACGTCGCGGCGTTCCGTAGCCGTATGCGGCCTCGCAACCGAGAGGTCGGACCAGCCGTACCGATCACGGTTGGGTAGTGTCCGGGCGGTGACCGCAGCATATTGCACCGTGGCTGACTGTATTGCCGAGCTCGACCGCAGCTATCCTCCGTCCTGGGCGCAGGCGTGGGATGCTGTGGGGCTCGCGGTCGGAGACCCGCAGATGCCGGTTCACCATGCACTGTTCGCCGTTGACCCAACACTCGACGTCGCACGGGAAGCCGTTGGTTGCGGTGCGCAGCTTCTGGTCACCCATCATCCGTTGTTTCTCCGCAGTGTTCACGGTGTCGCGGAGACCGACGCGGGTGGCCGGGTCGTGGCAACCCTCATCCGTGGGGGCGTGGCGCTGTTCAGCGCGCACACCAACGCCGATGTGGCCTGCCCCGGTGTGAGTGACGCGCTCGCGGGGGTCCTCGGGCTGCGCGACGTCGGGCCACTCACCGAGCCGGCTGGCCCGCAGCCGCCCGGCCCGCAGCCGGCCGGGGCCGAGCCTGGTAACGGCGGACTGGGCCGCGTCGGCAACCTGGCCGAATCTGAACCACTCGGCGCGTTCTGCGCGCGGGTGGCGGCCGCGCTGCCCGCCACGGCGGGCGGGGTACGTACCACCGGTGCGCCGCAACGCCCGGTGCGCCGGATCGCGGTCTGCGGCGGTTCTGGCGGCGAGCTGGTGGGCGCCGCTGCGCGCGCCGGAGCCGATGTGCTGGTAACCGCCGATGGGCGTCACCACCACGTCCTGGACGCCGTCAGCGCGCACGACGTCGCCCTGGTGGACGTGGCGCACTGGGCGAGCGAATGGCCGTGGTTGCAGGTCGCCTCCGCGCGGCTGGGCGCAGGCCTGGCCGGGCGAGGTCGTACGGTGAACACAACGGTTTCCAGTCTGGTCACCGACCCGTGGCGGTGGCATGCGACCTCATCGGGGCCAGCCGCCGGCCAGGCGTAGCGAGCCGGACAGTCCTATCCTCGGGCGCTCTGGGCACGGTGAGCGTGGCACGCACGACAGCGCGTTCGGTGAGAGCAGTTTTGTAAGAGCGGTTTTGTACGCACAGTACGGTTTTGTAAGCACAGGGAGGAGCACATGAAGGCCGACCCAGCGACCCAGCTTCGCCTGCTGTCCGTGCAGGCGATCGACTCGAGCCTTGACCGGCTCGCCGCGCGGCGGCGGAACCTGCCTGAGCTTGCCGAGATCGACAAGCTGAGTGCGCAGCTCGCCGCGCTCAATGACGACCTGGTTCGGGTCTCGACGGAGCTGCGGGACCGAGGCCGTTCGCAGCAGAAGCTGGACGACGAGGTCGACCTGGTGCGGGCGCGGGCGGCCCGGGACCAGAAACGTCTCGACTCCGGGCAGATCACCAGTTCCCGCGAACTGGAAAATCTTCAGGCGGAGATCGCCTCGCTCGCTCGCCGGCAGAACACACTTGAGGACGAGACGCTGGCGCTGATGGAGGTCATCGAGGGGCTCCAGACGCGCGCGGGGGCGATCCGGGCCGATCAGGAACGCCTTGAGGCCGAACTGGCGGTAGCCGGCGGCAGGCGGGACACCGCGCTCGCGGAGATCGACGATGAAGCGGGCGCTCGTCGCGGTGAACGCGAGGCCACCATCCCGACCCTTCCCGCCGATCTGGTAGCCCTTTACGAACGGCTGCGTTCCTCCTCCGCCGGTGTCGGCGCGGCCAGGCTCGTCCGGCGGCGGTGTGAAGGATGTCACCTGGAACTGTCCGGCGCCGATGTGCGTGACGTCGCGGCGGCCGCCCCGGACGAGGTGGTGCGCTGTGAGGAATGCCGGCGCATCCTCGTCCGGACCGCCGAATCGGGCCTGTGAGCACCGGTGATGGGAGAAGATCATGAATGACCGTCCGTCGCGCCGGCTTGTCGTCGAAGCCGACGGCGGATCACGGGGCAATCCGGGCCCGGCCGGGTACGGAGCGCTCGTGCGGGACGCCGAAACAGGGGACGTGCTGGCCGAGCGGGCCGGGGCGATCGGTCGGGCGACCAACAACGTCGCTGAGTACCAGGGGCTGATCGCGGGTCTGCGCGCGGCGGCCGACATCGACCCGAACGCCGTCGTCGAGGTCCGGATGGACTCGAAGCTGGTCGTCGAGCAGATGAGCGGACGCTGGAAGATCAAGCATCCGGCGATGCGCCCGCTGGCGATGGAAGCCGCGGACGTCGCGTTCGGTTTCCCGCAGGTCCGCTACGGCTGGATTCCGCGGGAGCGCAACGGCCATGCCGACCGGCTGGCGAACGAGGCCATGGACGCGGCTGCCCAGGGACGCACCTGGGAGCCGCCGGAACCCCAGTCGCCCGAGCCCACACCGCACCGGGCGCCGACCACGAACCGGCTGTCCGGCTGGATGGCTCCGCCGGCGCCACCCACGACCACCGTGTTGTTGCGCCACGGGCAGACCCCGATGTCGGTGGAGAAGCGCTTCAGCGGCACGGTGGACGCAGGTCTGACCGACGTCGGCTATGCACAGGCCGACGCGGTGGCGGTACGGCTGCGTGAGGTCGAGTTCGAGGCGGTGTACTGCTCGCCGCTCAAGCGAGCCCGCCAGACCGCGGACGCCCTCGGCCGGGACTACGTCGTCGACGACGACGTGCGGGAGACCGACTTCGGCACCTGGGAGGGACTGACCTTCGGCGAGGTCCGCCAGCGTTTCCCGGAGGAGCTCAACGCCTGGCTGGCTGATCCGTCGGTGCCGCCGCCCGGTGGCGAGAGCATCCTGGACACGGTCGGGCGGGTCACCGCCGCCCGGGACCGCTTTCTTGCCGCGCATCCGGGCGCACGGATCCTCGTCGTCTCGCACGTGACGCCGATCAAGGCCCTGACGCAGCTGGCGCTCGACGCCTCACCCGCGGTGCTCTACCGGCTGCACCTCGATCTGGTGTCGATGTCGACGATCGACTGGTATTCGGACGGTCCGGCGGTGCTGCGCGGCTTCAACGACGGGATCCACGCCGCCCACCTGGTCGAGGAAGGCCAGTGACGAACGCCGGTGACGAACGCCGGTGACGAACGCCAGAAAGGCGCGGCTGGTGACGGGTTGGGGTGAGCGGGTTGGCGGGTGGGGCGGTCAGCGGTTGCCGCGGCGGTACTGACGCACCTCCTTGCGGACCTTGATCTGGGTGATCAGCCCGATCAGGAGGCCGATGACGAGGCCGGCCGTCGCTGACGCCGCGAGCGCGCCCGCGACCGACATGTTGTGGAACGAACCGAACAGCCAGATGTTGACCCGGGCGTTGTTCTTCAGCACGAACATGATCACAGCGATGGCGATCAGCAGGACCACAACGGTGACCGCGTAGGTGGTGTAACCGACGCCTCGGCGCTGCGCGGCCGACTCGGGTGCGGGGCCCGTCCCGCCGGGCCCAACGGTGCCGGGTCTGGCCGCGCCGGGTCCAGCTGTGCCTGGTGCGGCCGGACCCGGTCCGCTGGGCTGCGGCGCAGGAGCGCTCCCAGCCGGTGGCACAGCCGGCCGGGTGTAGTCGATTTTCCTGGCGGATTGATCTCCGGGCGTCGTCAAGGCCGATCCCCGTCCCTTGTGTCATGAGCGACCTGACAGTCGGTCTGCGCTGTCTTCGACACGCAGTATCCCAATACGTGGTTGTCACGCCAGGCCGGACCCGGTCGCGGTGTCATATGCTCAGGATCACGGATGAGTCGGCCAGGCGGTCGCGTCGGTTCCGCTGCGGTCGGTTCCGCTGCGGTGGAGCCGCCGAGGAACGTCCGGGCTCCACAGGGCGGGGTGGTGGGTAACACCCACCCGGGGTGACCCGCGGGACAGTGCCACAGAAAACAGACCGCCGGTGTCCTCGGATGCCGGTAAGGGTGAAACGGTGCGGTAAGAGCGCACCAGCGCCCGGGGTGACCCGGGCGGCTAGGTAAACCCCACCCGGAGCAAGGTCGAAAGGTTCCGGGGCCGTGAGGCCCGGGAACTGCGCAGGCGTTCGAGGGCTGCCCGCCCGAGCCTGCGGGTGGACCGCTGGAGGCTGTCGGCAACGCCAGCCCGAGATAGATGACCGCCGGTCGGGGGCCGCAAGGCGCCCGGCCTACAGAACCCGGCGTACCGGCCGACTCATCCGTCGTACCTGCGCCGATGCCCGGATCATGCCGCTGACCTGGGCATCTGGTCGTTCGTGGCCTGTCGTGACCGTGCCGTGCGCGCTGGTCATGTTCAACATCGAGCGCGAACTGGTGGATCAGACCAGAACGCATCGGTTCACGAGGCTGAAGGATGTGAATCTGATGCTGCGATAGAAGCATCAGATTCACATCGTTGAGAGCGGGGGGTGCCGTGGTCAGCGCGTGCCAGTTCCCGCGTCATGATTGTCAACGAGGGGCGGGTGGCGGCGGCGCTGCCCGGCTATGAGCTGGGTGCCCAGCTGGGTGCGGGTGCGTTCGGGTTGGTGTTGGCAGAGAGGGCCCCGCCGGGGTGATGATCTTTTACTGTTGACAACGGTTAGCGAACTCGCTAATAATTAGGGACATGGCTAACAACAATGCAACGCGGCAGACCTGCATCTGGAGCTACCAGGTCCGGCCGGACGCCGAAGGGGACTTCGTCGGCCTCTTGGAGCGGCACTGGCCAACCCTTCACGGCCTCGGCCTGGTCACCGACGAACCGCCGATCGTGCTGCGCAGCGCGGAAGGACCGCTGACCTACGTCGAGATTTTCACCTGGGAGACCGAGGGGATGCGCCCGGCCCACGACCACCCGGACGTGATCGAGATCTGGGAGCCGATGAAGAGGCTCGTTGAAGAACGGGTGGAGGCCCGCAACGTGCCAGGCATGAGCTTCCCGCTCTTCAACCGGGTCGATCTCGGCACGTGACCACCGCCAAGCCGCGCGCGGTCGCCGAACTGGAGGAACTCGACGCCATCTTCGGTGCGCTGGCCCACCGCACCCGCCGCGCGATCCTGTCGGTTCTGCACGCCCACGGCGGCGAACTGACCTCGGGCGCTATCGCCGGCCGGTTCGACTGCTCCTGGCCTACGACCACCCGTCACCTGCGCCAGCTCGAAGAAGTCGGCCTCGTGACGGTCGTGCTGCACGGACGTGAACGGATCTACCAACTGAACACTGAGCGGCTGCACACAGTCCCTGGCCGCTGGCTCGACCGCTTCGACCGAAACGAAACGGCCCGTCAACAACCCTGACCGCGACAGGCTGTCAGGCGACGCGCTGAGTGAGTACGTGGAGGGCGTGGCCGTCCCCTGCTGTTCATCGTCGTAGGGCCGGCGATGAGTAGTTGCCGAGCCACACCTCCCTCTCGAGGGGCGAGAACGTCCGGACCTCAGCGACGAGCAGGCTGGCGACCTTGATGCGATTGTCGCCGGTGGCATCCTCACCTCGCCGCCACTTCTGGTCGCCGGAACGCTTACGCCGATGAGCCGAGCGACACGTGCGGGTTCAGGGTGGTCAGAGCTGGCTGGTTACCCTCGATCCCATGGTCGCTAACGCGCAGGTCGGTTTCCGGCCCCGTGTCGTCATTTCCGCTGACCGGTTCAATGCGTTGCCGATCAGATAGGGCATCGTTGTTCCGCTGACCACATGGGAGCGCGGATCACCGCATTACATACGTGTCGTTGAGCTGGAGTAGGATGCAGCCACCGACGATTCCCGGATCATCGGTGGCGTCAGCGCGACGGCGGCCTGTCCGGTCGGTCTGCGTGGCGCCGGAGCAGTCCGCATCTGGTCCGCATGATGTTGCAACAATGTGGCGAACGCTGGAAGACGCTGGAAGCGTTTGCCCAGCTCAGAGCGGTTGAGTGGGGGAGTTGCGCAGGTCGCGATCGTAACCGTCACATTCTCCGGCGTACCGGCCGACTCATCCGTCGTACCTGCGCCGATGTCCGGATCATGTCGCTGACCTGGGCATCTGGCCTTTCGTGGCCTGTCGTGACCGTGCCGTCCTTCTCGCACGTCACGGTCCACAGACGGCCCGGGAAGCGGGACGAGCATGATCTATTAGGTCGATCATGCGTCCGCATGCGAGCGTGAACTGGTGGATCAGACCAGAACGCATCGGTTCACGAGGCTGAAGGATATGAATCTGATGCTGCGATAGAAGCATCAGATTCACATCGTTGAGAGCGGAGGCGGTCGGCCTGTTTCCGATGCTCAGGAACGGCCGGCGCGGGATGTCGGCCAACAGACGTGTGGTTCTGGCGGTGGGCTGGGCGACCCTGTCGCGTCGGGCACCGCTAGGATCACGCTTGGTGTTGTAGGGCGTATTGGGGGGGTTCGCAATGGTGACCGGTGGATGTCGTGGTCAGCGTGTGCCAGCTCCCACTCTCACATCATGATTGTCAACGAGGGGCGGGTGGCGGCGGCGCTGCCCGGCTATGAGCTGGGTGCCCAGCTGGGTGCGGGTGCGTTCGGGTTGGTGTTGGCGGGCCGGCACCGGGAGCTGCACCGCGATGTGGCGATCAAGATTCTGCCGGGCGGGCCGGACGGGACTGCGGAGAAGAGCCGCGCCGAGGCGCGGTTACTCGCAGCGTTGGACCATCCTCATATCGTCCGGGTGTATGACGCGGTCGCCGCAGACGATCTGCATCTGATCGTGATGGAATTGCTGGGCGGGGGGACGTTGACCCGCCGGCGGGCGGGTATGTCGGCGGAGGCGGCGTGTGCGGTCGGGCTAGCGGTGGCTGCGGCGTTGTCCTGTGCGCATGGCCGGGGGGTGCTGCACCGTGACATCAAACCGGACAACATTCTGTTCGACACCGCCGGTTTACTGAAGGTCACCGACTTCGGTATCGCGAAAATCGTGGAGGGGTCGGCGACTACCGCGAGCGCGGTTATCGGTACTCCGCGGTATATGGCCCCCGAGCAGATCCTGGGTGGCCGGTTGAGTCCGGCCACCGATCTGTACGCCCTGGGGGTGTTGCTGTATGAGTTGCTGAGCGGGACGCCGCCGTTTGATCCGGCGTTGCCGGCCCCGGCGCTCGTGCACCATCATCTCAATGTTCTTCCGCCCCCGCCGGTTGGGGTGCCTGCCCCGGTGGCGGATCTGGTGATGCGCACGTTGGCGAAGGATCCCGCGGCCCGCCCGCAGTCGGCCCACGCGTTCGCTCTGGATCTGGCTCGGGCTGCGGCTGTCGTCTACGGCTCGGGTTGGACGGTCCGGGCCGGGATCGGGCTGCGTCTCGAGGATGACATCCGCACCGCCGCCGAGACGCTGTCCACCCCCACCCAGCCGGCCCCGACTCAGGCGGCCCACGCCCCGTCTATCCCCACACCGCCGCCCGACAGCAGTGAATTACCCACCCGCAGGGCTGGTCGGCCGCCGTCGGGCAGGCCATCGGCTGGTCCGCCCATCCGGCAGGCCAGCGGTGTCCTGACCTGGCTGCGGCGCCGGCGCCTACCTGTCGCCGCCATCGCGGTGCTGCTTGCGGTCGCCGGTACCGTCCTAGCGGTCACCCTCGCCCATGGCGGGGATTCGTCGCAGCCCACAGCTGAGGTCCGCCCCGACCCTCGGCAGCTGGGTGCCCCGTTGACCGACCACACCGGTGGGGCGTTTTCGGTGGCGTTCGCTCCGGATGGGCACACTCTGGCCAGCGCCGGTAGGGGCGGCGCAGTGCGGCTGTGGGACGTGACCGACCGGACCGCGCCTCGCCCGCTGGGCGCTCCGTTGACCGGCCACACCGGCATAGTGCGGTCGGTGGCATTCGCTCCGGATGGGCACACCCTGGCCACCGCCGGCGATGACAAGACGGTGCGGCTGTGGGACGTGACCGACCGGACCGCGCCTCGCCCGCTGGGTATGTCCCTGACCGGCCACACTGACCCGGTGAACTCGGTGGCGTTCGCTCCTGGCGGGCGCATCGTGGCAACCGCCGCCGGCGATGTGTACAACACCGATCACACCGTGCGGCTGTGGGACCTCTCCGACCCGGCCGCGCCCCGCCCGCTGGGCTCGCCGCTGACCGGTCATACCAGCGAGGTCGAGTCGGTGGCGTTTTCGCCGGACGGCCATATCCTGGCGAGTGCCAGCTGGGACAAGACCGTGCGGTTGTGGAGCGTCTCCGATCCGGTCGCGCCCAGTCCGCTGGGCGGTCCACTGACGGGCGGTAACACCGGCGAGGTGAACTCGGTGGCGTTTTCGCCGGACGGCCGCACCCTGGCCAGCGCCAACGATGACAAGACGGTGCGGCTGTGGGACGTCGACCGGTTTACCACCCCCAGGTCCCTGGGCTCGCCTCTGACCGGCCACACCGCCAGGGTGCGGTCGGTGGCGTTCTCGCCGGACGGTCGCATTCTGGCCAGCGCCGGCGACGACGGCACGGTGCGGCTGTGGGACGTCTCCGACCGGACCAACCCCCGCCCGTTGGGCTCGCCGCTGACCGGCCATACTGACTGGGTGCGGTCGGTGGCGTTTTCGCCGGACGGGCGCACCCTGGCCAGCGCCGGCGACGACGGCACGGTGCGGCTGTGGAACATCGGCTGAACGGCCCCCGCCGGCCAGCCCCTCAAGCCAGCGCTCACACCGGCCGCGTCAAGAGCGCCCTTCGGGCGAGAGGGGTCCTGCGGACGGGCTTTGCCCTACCTGCGTCGGCAGGCTGCCCCGTACAGCCCGATCTTCACGGCGGTGCGGACGCTCGGCCGCATCGGTGGTCTCTCGGATTGCGTGGTCAGGGTTTCCTTGAAGGTATACTTCTTGGTATGCCGGCAACAACGATCAAGGTGGATAGTGCGGTACGGGACAGGCTCGCCCGGGTCGCACGGGCGCGGGGGGTCACCATGGGCGCCCTGCTGCAAGGCCTTTCCCTTGATCTCCAGGCGCAGCAGGAGTGGGCTGACATCGAGGCCGCCTACGAGCGTTTCCGGCGGGATGATCCGGCGTGTTGGGCCGAGTACCTCACGGAACTGTCGGAGTGGGGCGAGGTGTCCGCCGACCCCGGTAATACTTCTGATGAATGGCCGGAGTTCAACACGTGAGGGTTCAGCGTGGTCAGATCTGGCTGGTTACGCTCAATCCCACGGTCGCCAACGAGCAGGCCGGTTCCCGGCCCTGTGTCGTCATTTCCGCTGACCGGTTCAATGCGTTGCCGATCAGACAGGGCATCGTTGTTCCGCTGACCACCCGGGAGCGAGGGTTACCGCATCACGTACGCGTCGTTGACGACGGCGGTCTCAATCGGGCCAGCTGGGCGATGTGTGAGGCGGTACGGGCGGTGTCGACGCAACGGTTCGCCCGGCTCCTCGGTACCGCCGACGAACAAACCACGAGCGCCATAGCTCAGCAGATCATCAAGTGGCTGGGGGACGTTCACCCGACCTGATCAAAGTTGGTCTGGTTCTGTGCTCGCGTAGAACCGATTGCGTGACTGTTTTGCACCACGCCTGCTGTGGGGCTCGCAGTGTGGCGATCGCGAAGCGCCTCGGCGTCAGCCATCAGTAGGCGCACCGGCGCACCGGCGCACCGGCGCACCGGCGCACCGCGCTGACCCGGCGCACCCGGCCAGAGCGCCGGCCTCGGCGGAAAAACCCGGAGGCGCTGGGTGTGACCGCGTCGGTAGCATCAGAGCGACTTCTTCTCGTGCCGATGTCAGGAGCGTGTGGTGTCAGATCTCGCGATCGTCCTCGACCGTGCCCCGCAGCGGGCCGAGCGTGTCGTGGCGGCGGGCACCACGGCCACGCAGGTCCTGGGCGACGATCCGAAGATCGTCGCTGCCCGGGTGAACGGGGAGCTCAAGGACCTGGCGTATGTCCTGGTCGACGGGGACGTGGTCGCGCCGGTACCGGTCGACTCGGACGACGGCCGGGCGATCGTGCGTCACTCCTGCGCACATGTGCTGGCGCAGGCCGTGCAGGACCTGTTCCCCGACGCGAAGCTGGGGATCGGCCCGCCGATCAGGGACGGTTTCTACTACGACTTCGACGTTGCCGCACCCTTCCATCCTGATGATCTCAAGCGCCTTGAGAAGCGGATGCAGGAGATCATCAAAGCGGGCCAGCGATTCTCCCGCCGGGTGGTGTCCGACACCGATGCCCGCGCTGAGCTGGCCGGCGAGCCGTACAAGATCGAGTTGGTGGGCCTGAAGGGCGCGGCGGATGCCGACGCCGACGATCAGGGAGTGGCTGTCGAGGTCGGCGCAGGCGAGCTGACCATGTACGACAACCTCGACGCCAGGACCGGCGAACTGTGCTGGAAGGACCTGTGCCGGGGCCCGCATGTACCCACCACCCGCAACATCCCGGCGTTCACGCTCATGCGCTCGGCCGCGGCCTACTGGCGTGGCTCGGAACGTAACCCCCAGCTCCAGCGGATCTACGGAACCGCCTGGGAGTCACGCGATGCGCTCAAGGATTACCTGCACCGGCTGGCGGAGGCCGAACGGCGCGACCACCGCAAGCTCGGGACAGAACTCGACCTGTTCTCCTTCCCGGATGAGATCGGCTCGGGGCTCGCGGTCTTCCACCCAAAGGGCGGCGTCATCCGGCGGGTGATGGAGGATTACTCCCGGGCGCGGCACGAGGAGGCTGGCTACTCCTTCGTCAACACGCCGCACGTGACAAAGAAGCAGCTCTTCGAGGTTTCGGGCCACCTGGACTGGTACGCCGACGGCATGTACCCGCCCATGGAGCTGGACGAGGGGCAGACGTACTACCTGAAACCCATGAACTGCCCCATGCACAACCTCATCTACCGGTCCCGGGGACGTTCCTACCGTGAATTGCCGCTGCGGCTGTTCGAGTTCGGCACGGTCTACCGGTATGAGAAGTCGGGTGTGGTGCACGGGCTGACCCGGGCCCGTGGTTTCACCCAGGACGACGCGCACATCTACTGCGCCCTCGAGCAGATGCCCGGCGAGCTGGACAGCCTGCTCACCTTCGTCCTCGACCTCTTGCGTGACTATGGTCTGACCGACTTCTACCTGGAACTGTCCACCAAGGACCCCGACAAGTTCGTGGGTGGCGACGCCGAATGGGCCGAGGCGACCGAGACACTGCGCCAGGCCGCCACCAAGCAGGGGCTCGACCTCGTGCTGGACCCCGGTGGCGCCGCCTTCTACGGCCCGAAGATATCGGTGCAGGTACGGGACGCCATCGGTCGGACCTGGCAGATGTCGACGATCCAGGTCGACTTCCAGTTTCCCCAGCGTTTCGATCTCGAATACCAGTCCCCGGACGGTACCCGCAAGCGTCCGGTGATGATTCACCGCGCCTTGTTCGGCTCGATCGAGCGGTTCTTCGCGGTGCTGCTTGAGCACTATGCCGGGGCGTTCCCGCCCTGGCTGGCGCCGGTGCAGGTCGTCTGCATCCCGATCACCGATACCCATGTCGACTACCTGGACGTCATCGCGGCCGAGCTGCGCAGGCACCACATCCGGGTGGAGGTCGACAGCTCCGACGATCGGATGCAGAAGAAGATCCGTAATGCCCAGAAGCAGAAGGTTCCCTTCATGCTTCTCGCGGGCGACGACGACGTGGCCAAGGAGGCGGTCTCCTTCCGCTACCGCAACGGCGAGCAGAAGAACGGTATCCCGGTAGGGGAGGCGATCGCGGAAATCGTCCGGGCTGTCGAGCAGCGGATCCAGATCTAAAAGCGGATCAGATCTAAAAGCGGATCAGCCCGGAACGCGTCGGCTCACGGTGCCGAAAGATCCCGAAGGGTGCCGAAGGATGTGAATTCGATGCTGCTATGGAAGCATCAGATTCACATCCTTGAGAGCAGACCAGGTAGTAGACCGGAACCGACCTGCTCCGCGGCGCGAGTACGGGGTCAGCGACCGCGCAGGATCCACTGGTCGAAGTCGAGCGATTCGTTACCGATGGTGGTGTCATCGCCGTGGCCGGTGTGCACCACTGTCTCGGGCGGCAGTATCAGCAGCCGACTTCTGATCGAGTCCAGGATGGTCGGAAAGTCGGAGAACGACCGGCCGGTCGCCCCGGGGCCGCCACGGAACAGGGTGTCGCCGCTGAACAGCACCGGATCTCCGCCGATCACCCCGTACAGGCATATCCCGCCGGGGGAGTGCCCCGGGGTGTGCATGACATGCAGCCAACCGCCGCCCGCGATCGGGAGCCGCTGGCCGTCGGCGAGCTCGAGGTCGGGCGCGCGGTCGGGATAGACCGCCTGCCACAGCATCAGATCCGCCGGACACAGGGCGATCGGGGCCCGTACCCGGGCAGCCAGCTCAACCGCCGCGTTGATGTGGTCGTTGTGCCCGTGTGTCGCGACGATCACGGACACATGTCGTCCGTCGATCGCGGCGAGGATCACCGAAGGGTCGTGCGCGGCGTCGATGACCAGCACCTCGGTGTCGTCCCCGACCAGCCAGATGTTGTTGTCAACCGTGAAGCTCTGGCCGTCGATCAGGAACTCGCCACGGGTGATGATCCGATCGACTCGTACCCCGTCGTTTCTCGCCACGCGCTCTCCGTCCCCGTAGCTGAGCAGCTGACCACTGGGTAGCTGACTGTCCGTTGGGTAGCTGACTGTCCGTCGCGTTGACCGGGTTGACCGTCCAGCCGATCACAGGGTTGGATCGGCCCATTCTGGTACTGATCGTATATGTCGATCAGAGCGTAACGACACTGCGCAGTACGTCGCCGCGCTGCATGCGGGCGAAGGCAGCCTCGATGTCGCCGAGGCCTATGGTTTCGGTCACGAACCGGTCGAGGTCGAGTCGACCGGCCAGGTGGAGATCGATCAGGATGGGGAAGTCCCGGCTGGGCAGGCAGTCGCCGTACCAGGACGACTTCAGCGAGCCACCGCGACTGAACACCTCGATCATGGGTAACTCGAGAGTCATCGCCGGGTCGGGGACACCGACGAGTACGAGCCGCCCGGCGAGATCCCGGGAGAAGAACGCCTGCCGGTAGGTTTCCGGGCGGCCGACCGCCTCGATGACCACGTCGGCGCCGTTACCGTCAGTCAGTGCTCGGATCGCTTCCACCGGGTCGAGGCTGCGGGCGTCGACGGTGTGGGTGGCGCCGAATCCGCGCGCCCACTCCAGCTTGCGTGCGTCGACGTCCACCGCAATGATCTGCCGTGCGCCGGCGATGGCCGCGCCGGCGATCGCCGCGTCCCCGACGCCTCCGCAGCCGAAGACCGCGACGGTTTCCCCCCGGGTGACCTCGCCGGTGTTGACCGCCGCGCCGAAGCCGGCCATCACACCGCAGCCGATCAGCCCGGCAGCCGCCGGGCGGGCCGCCGAGTCGATCTTCACACACTGGCCGGCGGCCACCAGGGTCGCCCCGGCGAAGGCGCCGATGCCCAGCGCCGGTGACAGGGGCGTCCCGTCCACCAGCGTCATGGGTTGGGTGGCGTTGCGGGAGTCGAAGCAGTACCACGGGCGGCCCCGCAGGCAGGAACGGCAGGTGCCGCAGGGTGCCCGCCAGGCGATCACGACGTAGTCGCCGGCCGCGACCGAGGTGACCCCGTCGCCGACCGCTTCGACGACTCCCGCGGCCTCATGGCCGAGCAGGAAGGGGTAGCCGTCGTTGATGGCACCCTCGCGGTAGTGCAGGTCGGTGTGACAGACCCCGCATGCCTGGACGCGGACCCGCGCCTCGCCCGGCCCGGGGTCGGGAACGACGATCTCGGTCAGCACGACGGGGGCGCCCTTGGCCAGGGACACCACACCAGGAACCGTTACCGAACCCATTGCCGTGCTCCCGTCGTCATCGACCGTCAGGCGCTTTCAGTCAATCGCTGTGCGCGGCGCTCCGGCAGGTTTGCCACCAACCGAATCGGCCGGCGCTCGGGCTCGCCAAAAGCTGTGTGATCGTAGCCTCTCGTCTGCCCATCGTCTGACCCGGAGGTCCCCGGTAGCAGGGCTGTGGAGAGGTTCCGGGCCGGACCGGGCCGGCACCTCGGCCGGGACTTCGGGTGTTCGCCGCGCCGACGTGACCTACCCGGCTTCGTGCGTGACCTCCAGTATCGGTACGCTCCTGACGGTCCGCTTCTGCTCTCCGCGCACGGATCCGCAAGCGTCCCCGGTGGTCTGCGGGCGCGCCAGAGGATCGATGATCGCGCGTCCTCAGGTTGACCAGAAGGAGCAGGTCCCTTGACATGACCGCCGACGCCTCGCCGACGCAGACCCGGGTGCGCCCCCCTTACGGGCGGGTGACCGTCGGGGATCCAGCGCTGTCTGCTGATGGGCGACTCGACGGTGCCAACGTCGTGCACAGCTCGGGTGGGGCCGGCGAGATGGGCCCCACGGGACGTCCATTGCCGGCCTTTCCCGTGCCCCCTCCGTTGGCAACGCACGGGGCTGGCTGGATGGTCGCCATGTGTAACCAGAAGGGCGGCGTCGGCAAGACAACCAGCACGATCAATCTGGGCGCGGCGCTCGCCGAGTACGGCCGCCGCACCCTGTTGGTCGACTTCGACCCACAGGGTGCGCTCTCGGTCGGGCTCGGAATCAACCCGATGGTGCTGGAGCGCACCGTGCACGATCTCCTCGTGGGTGGCGAAGCCGAGATCGGCGAGGTGATAGTCCCCACCCAGGTTGACGGTCTGGACCTGCTTCCGAGCAACATCGACCTGTCGGCTGCCGAGATGCTGCTGGTCACCGAGGTCGGTCGTGAGCACACGCTCGCGCGTGCCCTGGCGTCGATCCGCTCCGAATACGATGTGATTCTCATCGACTGCCAGCCGTCCCTGGGTCTGCTGACCGTCAACGCCCTGACCGCGGCGGATGCGGTGATCGTGCCGTTGGAGTGCGAGTACTTCGCCCTACGCGGTGTCGCGCTGCTGCTGGACACCATCGACAAGGTGCGGGACCGGCTCAACCCACGCCTTGAGCTCGCCGGCATCCTCGCCACCATGTACGACGCCCGAACCCTGCATGCCCGCGAGGTGCTGGCGAGGGTCGTCGAGCGCTTTCCCGACGAGGTCTTTCACACCGTGATCAGCCGTACGGTTCGCTTTCCGGAAACCACGGTCGCCGGTGAGCCGATCACGACCTACGCGCCCACCTCGGTGGGGGCGGACGGATACCGGCGGCTGGCCCGCGAACTGATGGCCAGGCACGGCGCACCGCCGGTGATCCAGCGTTAGCGATACCCTGACACCACGTGGCCGAAGCTTGTTCGGGAATCGGATAAGGGACCTGTAGAGGCGTGCTGTTCCACCTGGCCGAACCCGCGGCGCTTTTGGGGATCGTTCTCGCGCTCCTCATCGGGATCTACGCTCATGACACGGCACAGGTCATCGTCGCGAGGCTGCTCCAGGACCGCGGCCCCCTGCGATCCGGGCGGCTCACGGCATCGGTGAAAGACCGGGTCAGCCCGTTCAGCGCGGTGGCCATGATCATTGCGGGCGTCGGCTGGACCGAGCCGATACCCATGAACGACGTATGGCGCAAGCGACGGTTCCACGTCGCGGTCGCGGTGCTGGCCGGACCGCTGGCCTACCTGGTGCTCGCCTTTGTTGCGATCATCGGTTTCAAGTTCGTCTCCCAACCGCTCATCGTCGTTGAGGGCACCCGAATCGTGGAACTCGCCGGGGCGGGTGGCTTCTCCGCGAAACTGGTGCTGTGGCTGGCCGTCACCTTCGCGTCACTGTTCATTGTGAGCCTTATCCCCATCCCGCCCGCCGACGGCGGGCGGGTGCTGTTCGGACTGGGCCCGCAGTCACCGAGCTGGCGCAAGGCCGAGTACCAGCTCCGCGAGAACAACGTGGGCATCGTCATCCTGCTGGTGGCCATTCTGCTGCCGAAGCTGTTTCTCGGGTTTCCCTCGGTCGTGGACCAGCTGGTGCTCCCGTTGCTCGGCGGTCTGGCGGACATCATCAACCTCCACATTCGTTGACGGGTGGACGCGCCGCGCGTTGCCCGGCCCCGGCCCGCTGCGGTGGCTGGTTCGGGGTGGCTGGCCGCGGTCGCGGTAGCGTCGGGACATGGCGCGGACAGGGCTGTCTCCCAACCGGCGGGTGAACGCGGCGGTCGGGGCCGCGCAGCCCGCGTCGCCGGCTGAGTCCACTGCCTCTACTGCCGGCAGCGCCCCCACCGGCCGGGGCAGTGCCGGCAGCGCCTTTGTTGTCGAGCTCGCGAACTTCAGCGGCCCGTTCGATCTGCTGCTCTCGTTGATCGCCAAACACAAGATGGACGTGACCGAGGTCGCGCTCTCTCAGGTCACCGACGAGTTCGTGGCTCACATCCGCCGCCTCGGTGCGGGCTTTGACCTCGGGCAGGCCACCGAGTTCCTGGTGATCGCAGCAACCCTTCTCGACCTCAAGGCGGCCCGGCTGCTACCCGGGGCGATCTCCGAGGACGAAGCTGAGAGCCTCGCCCTCCTCGAGGCCAGAGACCTGCTGTTCGCCCGTCTGCTGCAGTACAAGGCATACAAGGAGGCCTCGGCCCTGTTCGTCGGGCTGATGGCGCTGGAGGCCCGGTACCTGCCCCGGGCTGTTGCGCTGGAGCCGCGTTACGCGCGCGCTTTGCCAGAGGTGCAGATCGGTATCGGCCCGGCCGAGCTCGCCCGGCTCGCGGCCAGGTTGCGGGAACCTCCGTTGCCTCCGCAGGTCGCCACCGATCACGTCCACCTGCCGCGGATCAACATCCGCGAGCATATGCTCGCTGTGATCGAGAAGTTGCGAGAGGTGGGTAGCGCATCCTTCGGGATGCTCTGTACCGGCTGTCGACAGACGATCGAGGTGGTCGCGCGTTTCCTCGCCCTGCTCGAGCTCTTCAGAGAGGGGCGGATCGCGTTTGAACAGGAGGTTCCTCTGGGGGAACTGATCGTCCGCTGGGTGGCCGACACGGCCGAGCACAGTGCGGCCGACGTGAACGTGGCCGACGTGAACGTGGCCGACGTGGATCCAGCTGACGGGGATCCGGCTGACATGAACGTCGGACGGGGCAGAAAGCGAGGACCACGACCACAATGACAGCGGACGCCCACCCGGCTCCCGAGGAGACCTCAGCCGTTGGGCCCCCGGTGCCTGGGGAGTCACCCGGGGACGGGGCGCCCGGAGATGAGGTGGTGGCGCGCCCGGCGCTACCCGCGCTCGTCGAGGCGATCCTGATGGTCGCGGAAAATCCGGTTCCGGTTACGGAGATCGCTGTGAGCCTCGAGGTCCCCGCAGCGGACGTCGAGCGTGTCATCATCGGGCTGGCCCGCGACTACATCGCGCAGGGCCGGGGCTTCAGCCTCCGTGACATCGGTGGTGGCTGGCGTTTCTACACCAGCGACGAGTGCGCCCCCTGGGTCGAGCGGTTCGTGCTCGCCGGGCAGAATCCGAAACTGTCCCAGGCTGCGCTGGAGACGCTGGCGGTTGTCGCCTACCAGCAGCCGGTCAGTCGTGGGCGGATCTCCGCGGTGCGGGGCGTGTCCGCCGACGGCGTGATCCGTACCCTGACCACCCGGCGTCTCGTCGAGGAGGCCGGTACCGATCCGGAGACCGGCGCGACGCTGTACCGGACAACTGACTACTTTCTGGAACGGATGGGTCTGCGCAATCTTGACGAACTGCCGCCG
Organism: Protofrankia sp. Cas3; assembly: GCF_963555955.1. Taxonomy (NCBI): domain Bacteria; kingdom Bacillati; phylum Actinomycetota; class Actinomycetes; order Frankiales; family Frankiaceae; genus Protofrankia; species Protofrankia sp. Cas3. The sequence goes on along the minus strand of NZ_CAUVXP010000004.1, from coordinate 6,897 downwards.
CTCGCCCCGCTGCTGCCTGACATCGCCGATGTGGATGACATTGTCGGCCCGTGACATTCTGGCCTCATGACATTCTGGGTTCATGACAACCGGTGACGCGAATGCCGAAGGCATCCGGCTGCAGAAGGTGCTTGCGGCGGCGGGGCTCGGGTCCAGGCGGCACAGCGAGGAGCTGATCGCCGCGGGTCGCGTGCGGGTGGACGGCCGGGTCGTGGAGGCCCAGGGTCTGCGGGTCGATCCGCAGACCGCGGTCATCGAGGTCGACGGTCAACGGGTCGTCACCAAGGCCGGCCTGGTGCACCTCGCGTTGAACAAGCCGGTCGGGGTGCTCTCGGCGATGGCGGATGACCGGGGGCGGCCGACCGTCGCGGACCTCGTGGCGGACCACGGCCCCGGCCTGTTCCACGTCGGCCGGCTCGACGCCGACAGCGAGGGCCTGCTGCTGGTCACCAACGACGGGGACCTGGCACATCGGCTGGCGCACCCGTCGTTCGGTGTCGCCAAGACCTACCTGGTGGAGGTGAGCGGACCGGTCAGTCGGGACGTGCCGCGGCGGTTGCGGGCGGGGGTCACCCTCACCGACGGGATGGTGACCGTGGACTCCGTGCGGATCGTGAGCTCGTCCGGCGCACGGGTCATGATTGAGATCACGTTGCACGAGGGCCGTAAACACGTGGTGCGCCGGCTGATGGACGCAGTGGGCCACCCGGTCGGCCGGCTCGTGCGGACCCGAATCGGCCCGGTCCATCTCGGTTCACTGCGGGTGGGCCGCACCCGGCACCTTTCGTCGGCTGAAGTCGGCGCGCTCTACCATGACGTCGCGCTGTGACTGGCACATCCGGATTGCCACCACCTGGGCCACCGCCGGGTCGGGTCGGCGTGGTGGGGTCCGGCCTGATCGGCACCAGCATCGGGTTGGCACTGAGCGTCCATGGGATCGAGGTTCTGCTGGCCGACGTTGATTCCGAGCAGGTCAAGGTTGCCGAGGCCATGGGTGCCGGCCAGCCATGGCATGGCGAGCCCGTGGAGCATGCGGTCATCGCCGTGCCTCCGCACGCTGTCGCCGGTGAACTACGGCGGGTGCAGCGGGCGGGGCTCGCCGAGACGGTGAGCGATGTCGCGAGTGTGAAGGCTCGGCCGATCGTCGAGGCGGTGCAGGCCGGGTGCGATCTGTCGATGTGGTGTCCAGCACACCCGATCGCCGGGCGTGAGCGCGGCGGTGCCGCCTCGGCCCGCGCCGACCTGTTCGCCGAACGAGCCTGGGTCGTCTGTCCGGTGCCGCACACCTCACCGGCCGCGTTGGCGGCCACGGTGGCGATTGCGCGGACGTGTGGCGCCATACCGGTGCGTACGACGCCTGATCGCCATGACACGGCGATGGCCGTCCTGTCCCATCTGCCGCAGGTGGTCGCGAGCCTGTTGGCTGGCGCCACCCCCGAGCTCGGTCCGGGCGAGTTGGCCCTGGTGGGCCAGGGGTTCCGGGACGCCACCCGCCTGGCCGACAGCGACCCCGGCCTGTGGTCGTCGATTCTGGAGGGTAACCGTGGGCCGGTCGCCCGGCGGGCCCGGTTGCTCGGCGAGGAGCTGTCCAGGCTGGCGGACCTGCTCGACCGGGCCGGCGAACAGGAGGTGGTCGAGGCTGTTCGCGGACTCGTGGCAGGTGGCAACGCCGGCCGGGCGCTGCTGCCGCTCAAGGCAGGTGCGGCGACGCAGCCCTGGGCCTGGGCCTGGGTGGGCGTGGTGCTTGCGGACAGACCCGGCCAGTTGGGCGAGCTGTTCGCCACGATCGGCGCCTGGGAGATCAACATCGAGGATGTCGCTGCCTTTGAGCACAACCTGGACGCCCCGGCCGGCATTGTGGAGATCGCTGTTTCACCCGACATCGTCGGCACCCTGCTCGACCGGCTCGCCACCGCCGGCTGGACCGCCTATCGCAGGTCGTGAACGCCACCCGTCGTGGGTGGGCGGCCCCGAGTAGCCTGATCCGGGTTGACCACATCGGCGTTGATCCGGGTGACCACCCGGGTCGGGTCGGGTCGGTTTCACCGTATCGGCTGCTCATGGTTTTCCGGTGCAAACTGGTTACCGTGTGTACGCGGATTCCATCTGTACACGGGTTCGGTGTATGCACGGGTTCATAGGTAATTGTCGCGTCTGGACGGAGGAAGCGGTGGAGCAGGACCGCGGTTCCCGTGAGTCGGTGGGCGCAACGGCCACCGACGATCAGGAGGTGTCCACGGGCGGCGAAGGCCGCTCCGCCGGGCACGGTCAGGTATTGACGTCCGAGGGATTGGTCGTAGCCGTCGACGGACCGGGAGGCTCCGGCAAGAGCACCGTTGCCAGGGAGATAGCCCGACGACTCGGTCTGCGTTATCTCGACACCGGCGCGATGTACCGGGCGGTGACACAGGTCGCGTTGGAGAGTCGGATCGACCTTGAAGATCACGATGCCGTGGCGGAACTGGCCGAACGCGTGGTGCTGACGGTTGGCACCAGTCCGGATAATCCGACGATCGCGGTGAACGGCGAAGCCGTGGGGGACAAGATTCGGACCAGGGCGGTGACGAACGCGGTGAGTGCGGTCGCCGCGGTACCGGCGGTCCGGCGGCTTCTCGTCGCCCGCCAGCAGCAGATCATCGCAGCAGCATCCCCGACCGGCATCGTGGTGGAAGGCCGTGACATCGGTTCGGTGGTTGCTCCACAGGCTCCGGTCAAGGTGTTCCTGACGGCTTCGACCGAGGTCCGGGCGTTGCGGCGGTCGCACCAGCTCGGGGAGAAGGGCATGGATGACGTGGCCCGCACCCTCGCCGAGCTCGATCGCAGGGACGTGCTGGACTCGACCCGCGCCGCGGACCCGCTGGCCGTCCCCGACGACGCGATCGTGCTCGACTCGACCAGTCTGTCCGTCGAGGCTGTTGTGGACGAGGTCCTGCTGCACTGCGAACGGGTAACGGCCGACGCGTCATGACCACCGGAAGCCCCGACGCCACGGAAGCCGGCGCCGGGCAGTCGCCGGTGCCCGTGCCGCCGCGTGGGGCGGCGTCCCGGCCCTACCGCGACGTCGTGCACAGGGTGCTCAAGCCACCGTTGCGTCTCGTCGTTAACCGGGCCATCATGCAGGTGACCCTCCAGGGGCTTGAACACGTGCCGGCGACCGGTCCGCTGATCTTCGCGGGAAACCACAGCAGCCTCTTGGACGGCCCCCTGGTCGTGATCGAGTCACCGCGCACAGTCCGCTGCCTGGTGAAGTCCGAAATGTACCGAGGTTTTCTCGGGCCGTTGCTGCGCATTGCCGGCCAGATCCCGGTCGACCGTGGCCGGCCCGATCGGGCCGCGTTACACACTGCACTCGACGAGTTGGGGCGCGGCGGAACCATCGGGGTGTTTCCCGAAGGTACCCGGGGATCCGGCGAGGTGCAGACGGTACAGCATGGTATCGCCTATCTCGCTGTCCACGGACGGTGCCTGGTGCTACCGGTCGCGTGTATCGACACCGGCCTGGCCCTGCCCAGGGGCGCTCGCTGGCCGAGGCGTTCCGTGCCGGCGCGGGTCGTGTTCGGGCGTCCGTTCGACGTGGAGGTCCCGGCGAACCCGCGGTCGCGTCGGGCGTTGGCGGCGGTGGCGGAGGACATCCGGTTACGGATCGCCGACCACCTGGTGGCGGCCCGGCTGCCTCCCGGATCGTGACGCGGTCGGCACGATCATGAGCAGACGCGACTGTGAACAGCAAGGAACAGCAAGGAACGTCTATAAACGGCAATGAACGGAAATGACGAACAGAGACGAGGACGTTGTGGGTGTGGCTTCGCAGGCACCGCAGGACGAGGCTGGGTACCCGCCCGGCGCCACCGAGAGGCAGCCGGTGCTCGCGATTGTCGGACGCCCCAACGTCGGCAAGTCGACGTTGGTGAACCGGATCCTGGGCCGTCGGGCCGCGGTGGTCGAGGACGTCCCGGGCGTGACCCGCGACCGGGTCGCATACGACGCAACCTGGAACGGGCGGCGTTTCGTCGTCGTCGACACCGGCGGCTGGGAGCCTGACGCGCGTGGGCTCGCCGCCCGGGTCGCCGAGCAGGCACGTGCGGCGCTGGACACGGCCGACGCGGTGCTGTTCGTGGTCGACACCACGGTCGGTGCGACCGACGCGGATGAAGCCGTCGCGCGCGTACTGCAGCGGTCGGGACTGCCCGTCGTTCTCGCCGCGAACAAGGTCGATGACGCTCGGGCGGAGGCGGACGCAGCCGCGCTGTGGAGCCTCGGGCTCGGTGAGCCGCATCCGGTCTCCTCGCTGCACGGCCGTGGCAGCGGAGACCTGCTCGACGCGGTGCTCGCGGCCCTCCCGGAGGCGCCGCGCGAGCGTTTCGAGGAGGTGGACGGTCCGCGGCGGGTAGCCCTGTTGGGCCGGCCGAACGTGGGGAAGTCCAGCCTGCTCAACCGGCTCGCCGGGACGGAGCGCTCGCTCGTGGACGAGGTCGCCGGTACCACCCGTGACCCGGTCGACGAGCTGGTGACCGTCGGGGGCGAGGTGTGGAAGTTCGTGGACACCGCAGGCCTGCGGCGTCGGGTCCGGGAGGCCGCCGGAGCGGAGTACTACTCCTCGCTACGTACCGCGGCCGCGCTGGAGGCCGCCGAGGTCGCGATCGTCCTGCTCGACGCCGGCGAGCCACTCACCGAACAGGACCAACGGGTGATCACCATGGTGGTCGAGGCCGGGCGGGCTCTGGTACTGGCGTTCAACAAGTGGGACCTGCTCGACGAAGACCGCCGTCTCACTCTGGAACGCGAGATCACCCGAGATCTCGGCCGGGTCGCCTGGGCACCGAGGGTGAACGTGTCGGCAATGACCGGCCGCGCGGTCGATCGGCTCGCACCAGCCCTGCGATCCTCGCTGGATTCGTGGGGGATGCGGATCTCCACCGGCCGGCTCAACACCTGGCTCGGCGAGGTCGTGGCGGCCACCCCGCCGCCGTCCCGTGGCGGGCGGCTGCCCCGGGTACTGTTCGCGACGCAGGCCGGTGTGCGGCCACCCCGGTTCGTCATCTTCTCGACGGGGTTCCTGGAGCCGGCCTACCGTCGCTTCCTGGAGCGGAGGCTGCGCGAGGACTTCGGCTTTGCCGGAACACCGATCGAGATGTCCATCCGGGTTCGCGAACGGGGCGAGAAACGTCAGTGACGGGCGGTCACCTGCGTTTCGCAGCCCAGACATCGCCCCATCGCCCGCTGTCCGCTGTCCGGGGCAATATCATGGCCGGCGGTCCGTCCGGCGCCGATCTCACCGGTGCCGGCCTGGGGGCCATCAACCGACCCTGGTCTGCCCCCCGGGACCCGGAGGCCGTCATGGACCGCCGCGTACACGTATTCGCTGTCCGGATGCAGCTGCTGGAACCGGGCACTGTGAACATAGACGCTCTGCCCGGACTGCGCGTCGGTGTAGGCGTCGGTGAGCGCAGCCACCTTCGTCCCGATGCCGTCGTTCAGTGTGCCGAGCAGCACCCGTGGCCTTTGCACCGGCACCAGAGTCTGCCACGACACCACCATTTCCCGGGATGCGTCCGCGCCGAACTGGAGGTGCAGACCCGTCACGGGTGGCATGCCCAGGGTGCCCGGCTGTACCCAGAGTGTTGGCGACATGCCGGTCGTCGCGGCGGCGGCGGGGGCTACGGTGCCGAGGAACGGATCCGCCCCGGCAACGGTTAGTCCGGCGCCGACTGCGCCCAGCCATCCTCGCCGGCTGAGGGCGGCTCTCCCTGCGTCCGCGTCATCGCCCGGTGCTGTCGGGAGCGGGTTCTCGTCCTGCGGGTTCGTGAAATTGGTCACCTGGGAAATGGTGGCGGCGTGCGGGCATCGGCGGCAGCAGTCGGCCGGGAACCTTGCACCAACAGGCGGTCTCCACAAAACGACATCCCGCGGGCGGCGGACAACTATTGCATGCGCAACTACATCGCGGCGGGGGAGCCGCCGAGTCGACATCTGACCGGAGGTAGGTCCCCAGATGGTCCCCAGATGCAGGGGGCTGGAGTCTCCGACTGTCGCTGGCGCACCGTGTCGCTGGCGCCAAAAAGGGCTGCTGACCAGGTTTTATACCCCGTCGGCAGCCCTTGTCGTGTTGGTCGGGACGACAGGATTTGAACCTGCGACCCCCAGACCCCCAGTCTGGTGCGCTACCAAGCTGCGCCACGTCCCGTGCGGGGCCTACGTTACCCCATCGCTGAAGCGGGCTGGGCTTCGGGCGACCCGGTGACAGCGCTCATCGCGTCGCCCGAAGCGTCAACAAACCTGAGCATGAGCCCAGGATCGTACCTGGTGTCCGGTCGGTCGGTGGTTCGGGTGGACGCGGGGAATTTCGGCGGCGGCGTCCACCCGAACCGGTGTCTCCTGGGGCCGCCGGGCACACGACGAGAGCTGTGGTCGTGCGCTCTGCGGCCTGTCTGGGGTCTGGATGCGCCCGGTGAGGGCTGGGCGCATCCAGACCCGTTGATCACTGTGTCGCGCGGCTCCTGCGGCGAGCGCTGAGGCCCGCGCCGAGCATCGCGGCACCGAGTCCGGCACCGGCGACCGGGGTGATCGGGAAGGACGGCGCGGTGCCACCGCCACCGGCGTTCACACCACCTGACGGAGCACTGAAGGAGGTGTCGTTCTTCTTGCTGTCCGTTCCGGACGTGTCGTTCTTCTTGCTGTCCGTTCCGGACGTGTCGTTCTTCTTGCTGTCTGCCCAGGACTTGTCGTCCGTTTTGCCTTCCCACTTGTTGCCTTGGCCGCCGTAGGACGGCGTGGCGCCGGCAGCCCTCGTTGGGGCTGAGGTGGGTCCGCCAACGCCGCCAACGCCGCCAGGGCCGCCAACGCCGCCGGGGCCGGCGGTCGCGGTTGGGCCGCCAACGCCGCCAGGGCCGCCAACGC